>JACRPL010000004.1 GCA_016223245.1 Candidatus Saganbacteria bacterium
GCAGTCAGCCGCGGGCTGCCATAGAACGGGGTTCGGGTATATTGCTCGTCAATCAGATTTATTAACAACTGGTTATATTCGTTTTCCGGTTGCAATTCGTAGTAATAGGTGGACCGGTTCAGATCCAGCAATTCACATTGCTCCCTGATGCTAAGCTCCGGATGATTGTTTCGCACCATGATTATCCTGTCCCTCACGTCCCGGCCGGATAGACCGTTTTTTTTGTAATTCATTCTCGACTTTTAGTCTGCCGATCTGCGCGTAAAGATCGGCAAGCTCCTGTTCGTGGCTTTCTTCCATTGGTTTGGCGCCCCGGGCAAAAAAATCTTTCATCCCTACCAGCGCTCGCCGTTTCCAAGCGGCAATCTGTGTGCCGTGCACTTTATACTCCGAAGATATTTCCGCAATGGATTTGTCTCCCTTTATCGCCTCCAGCGCCACCCGCACCTTGAATTCCCAATCAAACTTCTTTCGTATCATTGTTTTTTCCTCCCTCAAAATTTTACCAGTTTTTATATCTTAACTGGTGGTCCAGTTTTTTTTGATTATTTTTTGGGCCAGAAACCCTCAGATTAATTGTCGCGGTATTTCTAATGCTCTTTAATGGGATGAAATATATTATATCATTTTCCGGATTATAAGCTGCCACAAAATCAAGTTCATTTTTATTATACTTTACAACTTTCCAATTATTGGCGCTTCTAAGAGGAACTGTCAGATGGCCCATTTTAGGAGCGACGTATTTAACTTGAATTTTTACGAACAATCCGTTCTTTTCTGCAACCAGATCGTATCTTTGATTTTCTCCCCATGGGATTAGGACATTAAAGCCTTTTTGAATTAAAAAAGCCGCTACTTTAATTTCCGCTAAATTTCCTTTTTCTTTTGTTAATCCCATAAAAAAACATTTAGCCGACGGTCGGAATTGAACCGACAACCTGCGCATTACGAATGCGCTGCTCTACCAACTGAGCTACGTCGGCATTGCGACTCGCTTCGTTCGCTCAATGCTCCACAAAAAAATTAGACATCAGTCGGCTCGATCGCGGCCTCTACCAACGATTCATCAGAAGCTTCGAATTTTCGGACATCGCAACTATACTACGCTTATCGGTATCGACTTTCCAATCAAAATTTTCTGTTTCGGTCTTTCCGTTGCGCTCCTGCCTGCAAACATATCTTACGATAAAATCTTTGCCTTGCTTATTAACATGCCATCCGTCCTCTGATATCTTCGTGCCCAAAGACCGCGTTAACGCAAGAACCGATTTTACTGCCGATTGAACCATCGTCCCTTTCGAAGTCTTGGAGTTTTGCACAAGCACGACAGAATCCTTGACAAAATCGTTTGCAATTTTCGTATCAAGCGGTATTTTTGCCGCAACTTCAGTATATTGCCTAAGATTTTTTTCGGATGCAACAGGCACAGAGTCCTTAGCAAGCCCAAGAAGCGCCTTAACCTCGCGATTCTCCGGGTCAACCCTCAATGCTTCGGTGTATGCCAAATATGCGTCGCCAATTAATCCCATCTTATTATATGTTTCGCCAAGCTTGACCCATGCGGAAAGCATTGTTGGGACCAGGTCAAGGGACCTCTTGAAATGCGCTATTGCACTATTGTAATATCCCAGATTGTAGTTGTTAACTGCGCGATTAAAATAGTTGCGAGAGATAACATACGCAAGGTCGCGGGCTCCAGGGTGCGACGGGTCGGCCCGCAAAACTTCTCTAAGTTGGATAGCCGCGTCATCTTCTTTTCCAAGTTTTTTGTATGTGCTTGCCAGGTAAAAGTGCGCTTTGACATTGGACGGGTCCAAAGCTATCGATTGCAAATAATAATTTTCAGCCTGCTTATATTTTTTTTCCAAAAATGACTTATAACCGAGCAAGTTTAGCTGTTCAGTAGGCTCTTCAACCCTTGAGGCTTCAACCCATCCCTCCCTGCTGTCCGAAAGAACAACACGATAGAAAGGCGCCTTAAATAGAGCCAAGACTTTAACGCCGGGAAGAAGCTGGCGGACTATTTCGCCCTCATCCATCACGGAGGCGGTCTTCAGCACAGAAACCGCATATGAAGGGGAGCTCGCGTAAACTGATCGGCCCTTTACAACCGCAAAATCAAGAGTGCGAGTGATCTTCCCGCAGCTCTTTCCCTCAATTATTATTTTTGCGATATGAACCCCGGTGGATATTTTTTCGGGGGTCTTGAAAACTTTGCTCCAGTTCGTCCCATTGTCGGAGATAAGCTCAATTCTCTCGCTTACTGAATTATAATCGAATTCCGCAACCACTTTCTTGACTTTTGACGTAAGTTTCACTTCGACAAATACTTCCTGGCCTTTTTCAATATTTTTTGGATATAATGCCGCTTCAACCCAAGCGATCGACAATCCCTCGATAGGTTCTGTAGGCCCTGCCTTGAGGCTCACGCCCGCAAAATCCATATCCTCAAATGAAACTGCAAATGCGGCAGGGGCAGCCAAAAGCAAAAGCCCTAATACCAAAAATATTTTTTTCATCTATCCACTCCCTTTAATATGTAAATATCAAATTATCAATTGTTAGGCCAACGCTGCCTTTCTCGGACGAAGCAACACAGATCAATTGTATTTTGGATATCTTCCCGCCTTTTTTCGAATGAAATAAAGCCTGGTTGTTCCGATCGAGCCTAAATGAAGAAAACGGTATTGAGAACCTTGAAAACCCTTCACCCAACACAGGGACTTCGGCTATCCATTTTGCTTCTTCCGTTGATTGTTCTGATTTCTTCTCAAAAAGCTCAATTTTTAGCTTGCCCAAGCTTTCGGTGCCGTAGACATCTATTGAAAATCTAGAATACTCTACCGCATCAACATCGAGGATCGTCCCTATGCCGCCAACGTACCAATTGTCGGCTGCACCCGCGATCTTTAATGATTTATCCCCGCAAGAATCACCTATCGAGTCTTTGTCCTGTTTTGCCGGGTTATCTACAGCGGATGCTTTTATATTATCAAACACATACCATTTGGAAAATGTCCCGTCCTCGAAATTGTCGACCATGTAGAACGTCAAAAGCGCATTCGCCGCAGCAAAAGACAAAATGACCGTCAAAACCCAAAGGATCCCAATTGATTTTTTCATTTTCTCCTCTTTTTCGAACTAGCTCTGGAAGCCCCGGGCTTTTTCCTTGATAATATCTTTTTTTTATGATCTTTTGAAGAAGTTTTCTTCTGCTTTAGATCGGTTTCATTTTTGGTGGCGGTCGGCGCATCTGATAGGATCGGGACTTCAAGAGGTTTTTTCAGCTCAAGGGTCATCTGCTTTAATAAATCCTCGCCATTGATCCTTTCTTGTACAGATTTTTCCAGGCTGTAAATTTGCGCCCTTAAAGTTTCCGTCTCTACGTTCTTGCGGCTGATCACGGATTTTAATTCTGCCGCCTCAGATTTAAGCAGATCGATCTCGGAATTATCAAATTCCATTTTTGGTTCCTCTTTTTTGCATTGCGACTTTTTGAAAACTTCATAAGCTTTTGCAAGCGACAGGGTGCTTAGTGATAAAGCAAAAAAACCAAAAACAAGAAAGCTCCAATCAGTTTGGGGAGATTGTTTCTTTAAGACCTCGGCCAAGTCAGGCGCATGGGTCTTAGCAAAAACGCTTGCCGCAGAAACAAGGATCATAATTGAAGCAATTGCGATCGATCTTACCCGGATCTTTGAAAATTTTTCCATTATTCACTCCTTAGTTTTCTAAGATAACAACAACAATAACAAGGACAGGAATGCCTCAGGGCGTCCTACTTCGCTAAAGCTTCGTAGGACTTTCCTGTTAACAATATTTAAAAAACTTTCTCTTCAACTGGCTAAATAAATTCTCCGAAGCCCCGAGCGAAGCGAGGGGCGAAGGAGAATGCCTCAGGGCGGAATTGAACCGCCGACACAGCGCTTTTCAGGCGCTTGCTCTACCAACTGAGCTACCGAGGCTTACATCAAAATGATATGCATGATAATAGAAAATTTTACAGTATTGCGAAGCTTTTTTCAAGGTAATTATTAACATAGTCGGAAACAGAATCTTCAAGAGGCGTAAAGCGGCTTGTAATGCCACTTTTTTTCAATTTTGAAAGGTCGGCTTGAGTAAAATATTGGTATTTGTCCCTTATATTTTCCGGCATTTCTATATATTCTATATTAACTGGCATCTTTAGTGCTGCAAATATTGCGGAAGCCAGATCGTTCCATGTTCTCGCTTTCCCTGTGCCGATATTATATATCCCTGACACGTTTCTTTTCCTGTAGAATTCATACATAATATTTACAACATCTTTCACATAAACAAAATCCCGCTTTTGTTCCCCGTCCTTATAATCCGGCCTGTACGATTTGAAAAGACGGATCTTTGAATCTCTTTTAATTTGTTCGTATGCTTTTACAATTAATGAGCGCATATCCTCTTTGTGATATTCGTTCGGCCCAAAGACATTGAAATATCTATAACCCACAACTTTACCAACTAGTTTGTTTTTGATAAGCCATATATCGAATATATGTTTTGAGTAGCCATAAAGGTTCAAAGGTTTTAATTTTAACGTCAGATCGTCATCGTCGGAATACCCGAGGCTCCCATCGCCATAAGTCGCGGCGGAGCTCGCATAATGGAACGGGATATTATTATCGAAAGCGAGTTTCGCCAAAGTTTTTGAATACTCAAAATTATTCGACATCAAATAATCAAGATTGATTTCTGTAGTTGATGAGCATGCGCCAATATGAAAAATAGCACTTTTACTATCTAATTTAAATTTCCCGCTTTCAACCAATTTTATAAACTCGTCTTTCTCAATATAATCGGTGAATTTTTTATTCGAAAGATTTTTCTTCTTAAGCGGGGAATTTATGTGATCAACTACAAGGATGTCGGTTTCGCCTTCGGAATTTAATTTCCAAAGAAAGCAATTGCCGATAAATCCAGCGCCGCCTGTGAGTATGATCATAATATATTAAACGGGCCCGAAGGGATTTGAACCCTCGATCTTCTGCGTGACAGGCAGACGTGTTAAACCGGGCTACACTACGGGCCCCCGTAAAAAATTGAGCCGCGTGGGACTCGAACCCACCACCACTTGCTTAAAAGGCAAGTGCTCTACCAGATGAGCTAGCGGCTCGCGAAGATTTAATTGTACCAAAATACCCTTAATTAGACAAGAAAAAGCTTATGATATATAATAAAAATGACCAACGATGTAAATTATAATATATACAATAGTTGGGATTTGGAAATCGGGATTTGGATTTTACGAGTCTTACGAGTTGGAGGGATGGCCGAGTGGTTGATGGCGCTAGTCTTGAAAACTAGTATACCTGAAAGGGTATCGAGGGTTCAAATCCTTCTCCCTCCGTTTAAAAAGTCATACGGTTGAGGTTGCGTTATGAGAAACGGCAAGCGTGATGCGTTATACGTTTCACCCGATGCAACCGCATGACGCATGACTCTTTCAAGGAGGAGTACCCAAGTGGTTCAAGGGGACGGTTTGCTAAACCGTTAGCGGCTTTGCCGGCGCGAGTTCAAATCTCGCCTCCTCCGTTTTTCAATACAATTTAGGAGGGAAATATTATGAACAAGAGAACTGGTTTATTTATAGTTTTTGCGATCGTCATGCTCTCAATTGCCCTATCGCTTGCATTTATCGATAAAGCGGCCGCGGATAGCCTGATCTGCATGGACCGTATGGACAGGATCGATTCTTATTATGACCAGAGATATTGGAACCAGACTTTATACCAGCCATGGAACAATCCAAATATCTATTATTACGCGCCTGTAGCTCAGATGGATAGAGCGTCTGTCTACGAAACAGAAGGCCAGGTGTTCGAATCACCTCAGGCGCAATTATTTTTTGAGGAGTTCTTTGATCTTTTCTTTTGCAAATTCAGTTTTGCTCAATACTTCCGCCGCTTCGGCCCTGGTGAAAGATTTCTCGGGTTCAAAATTATACCCGCTTAAATATTCAAGAAGGCCTGCCTGCTTTGCCGCGGTGATAAATCTTGCGGCCCAATGGTTTTGGGTGATATCCGGAAACGGATTTGTAGAAATCGATGAGGGCTCCATAAGGCCGGCAAACTTAGAAAAGACAACTATCGCCTCCGCTCGAACCACCTCTTTCCAAGGCCTGAATTTCAGGTCAGGGTAGCCCGAAATATATTTTCGTTTCAGCGCCATATCGATATATGGAGCAGCCCAGTGATCGATATTGACATCAGGAAATAGGTCCTGGTCGGGTTTTGCAGCTTCAAACCCTTTAGCTTTAACAAGAAGAGCCGCGAGTTCAGCACGTGTTAGAGGCTGTTCCGGATGGAAAGAATTATCCGGATAACCTGCCATGATTCCCAGTGCAGCCAGGTATTCTATCGAGTCTTTCGCCCAATAATCTTCGTCAATATCATTAAAATGCTTCAATCCTTTGGCTTCTTTTAATTCAGTTTTGAATATTCTCTCGACTTTCTCTTTAATTATTTCTTTCAATTTTTTGGGTTCCTTTTCTGCCTGGAACCCGATCGAAAAGAAATGCGCGATATTGTCCGTGAGGTCCCCATATTGGTGGTATGCGTAATCAAAACTGAACCCGCGGTGCTTGAGGGTCACGCCGCCAGTCATGTTATTGTCGATCCCAATGCCTGATTCTGTAGCCTTTGGCTTTTGGTCAAGGCCTGCCCTTAAAGCAAGCCACGGATTAAGCCAATACTCGAGCCCCGCATGCCAAACCCCCGGCCTGGGATGCAGCGGCATCATTTCAAGATCGAGATTAAATAATAATTTTTGGTCGCGGAAAGCACGGAACCCGTCATCGCCCAGTACATTAAATGAACTGCCAACCTTAACAACTGCAGGGATCGCTTCTTCAAAGCCGCTCTTCCATGAAAATTTGCCGCCGAAGGTCGTCGGCAAAATATTCTGCAGCATGATGCCCGCAGAAATAGCATTCCTCGGCTTCCATTTTATCCCAAAATCAAGATCAGTGCCAAGACCCGTTCCGCCTTCAAGAGACCCTGTGGTTTGAGAGAACCCCTGGGTGAATACTTTTATATTTGTTCCATAAGATAAATTACTGGTTAGGTTGTTCGCAAATGATAAATAATATATTGCAGAAGAATAATCGGTTGCCCCGTACTGGTTTATAACCACCTCGGTTGTAGTTACTGAAAGCGTCGTAAGCGGGATCCCGGATGTCCCCGCATTAATATAGCCAAAACCCAAAGTCCCGAATGACACAGGGTTTGTGATCCCAAGGGATATGTATGAAATTTCATTCAACAGCTTGCCTGACATCGAAATGATGTTCATTTCAGAATTTTCGCAGAGGCCTGCCGGGTTTAAAAATATTGCGGACGCATCGCCTGCAAATCCGGCATAAGCTTTCCCTAAGCCTAAAGGCCGGGCGCCGACGCCGATCTCGCCGATGTCGGCCGATATCGCCCACGAAAACGAGCATATTAAAACAATAAATACCAGAAGAAACAAAAATTTCTTCATTCTGCCGCAATTATATATGATAAAATCATCACATGTCCACCGAAAAGATAAGAAATTTTTCAATAATCGCACATATTGACCACGGCAAATCGACCCTCGCCGACCGCCTTCTGGAATATACAGGGACGATCGAAAAAAGGCAGATGAAAGAACAGGTGCTCGATACGATGGATCTTGAGCGCGAACGCGGCATTACTATCAAGGCCCAAGCGATACGCATCGAATATAACGGGTATATTTTAAATCTTATAGATACGCCTGGGCATGTAGATTTTTCTTATGAAGTTTCAAGATCGCTTGCCGCATGCGAAGGAGCTATTTTGATCGTTGACGCGACGCAAGGCATCGAGGCCCAAACCTTAGCCAACGCCTATCTCGCGATAAATAATAATTTAACGATAATTCCCGTCATAAACAAGATCGACCTTCAGAATGCCGAAGTCGACAAAGCTTTAGAAGAATTGAAAAATGTTTTTGGGTTCAAAAAAGAAGAAGCAATATTGGCCTCCGCAAAAGAAGGTATTGGCATAAAAGAAATACTCGATGCCGTGATTGAAAGGGTCCCCCCGCCGGTTGGAGACGAAAATGCGCCCCTCCAGGCATTGATATTCGATTCACATTACGATATTTATCGCGGTGTAGTTGCGTATGTGAGGATCGTGAACGGAACTTTCAAGACGGGATCGCGCATACGGATGATGGGATCCGACTTGGATTATGAAGTTTTAGAGCTTGGGACGTTAAAGATTGGCCTTGTAAAAAGAGATTCATTAAGCGCGGGTGAAGTCGGATATTTTATTTCTGGTGTACGCAATGTGAGAGATTGCCGTGTTGGAGATACCGTGACCGACAAAAGCCGCCCTGCTTACAAGCCTTTGCCGGGATATAAGCCTATTAAGCCCATGGTCTATTGCGGAATATTCCCTGTAAATGCAGGAGATTTCGAACACCTGCAGGATTCGCTCGAAAAATTACAGTTAAACGATGCGGCATTGTTTTACGAAAAAGAAACCTCATCGGCTCTTGGCTTCGGGTTCCGATGCGGATTCTTGGGCCTTCTGCATTTGGAGATAATCCAAGAAAGATTGGAGAGGGAATATGATCTCGACCTGATCGCGACCGCTCCAAACGTTATTTACAAGATCAATTTCAAGAACAAAGAACCGATTTTTATTGATAATCCCGCCGATTTCCCAGACCCGTCAATCATAGATTCCATAGAAGAGCCTTATTGCAAATTAACTCTCTTTACCCCAAGCCAATATGTCGGGCCTCTTATGGAAATTACTAATGACAAACGCGGGCAATTCAAGGGTATGGAATATCTTGATCCGACAAGGGTAATGCTTAACTATGAGATCCCTTTGTCGGAATTGATATCGGAATATCACGATCAGATGAAATCATCATCTCGAGGATATGCGTCGCTCGACTATGAACTGACCGGATACAAAGTTTCCGACTTGGTTAAAATGGATATAATGCTTAATGCGGAGCCTGTCGATGCTCTTTCGACGATAGTTCATCGCGAAAAAGCTTATTCAAAAGGAAAACTGCTCGTTGAAAAATTAAAAGAAGTGATCCCTCGCCACCAATTCCAGATCCCTGTCCAGGCATCGATCGGAAGCAAAATTATCGCGCGCGAAAATATTGCCGCAATGAGGAAAGATGTTTTGGCCAAATGCTACGGCGGGGACATTACTCGAAAACGAAAACTTTTGGAGAAACAGAAAGCCGGTAAGAAGAGAATGAAGCGCATAGGATCCGTAGATGTTCCGCAAGAAGCGTTTATGGCTGTGCTGCGCCTGGGGAAATGACCAAATCCCAATGACCAATGACCAACATGGTATAAATTCTATATATATACACATTCCTTTCTGCAAGCAAAAGTGCTCGTATTGCGATTTTGTTTCGTATGCGGGAAAAGATGATCTAATAGATAAATATGTCGATGCTCTTTGCGAAGAGATCTCCACCCCCTCTTCTTTTCTCCTCCTTGGTAAGGGGGAGAATGCCGAGCAGAGCGAGGCAAGTGGGGGCACCATCTACTTTGGCGGCGGAACCCCCACTCTACTCAAACCAAAGCATTTTGAAAAGATAATCAAAGCCCTCACCCCTTCGCTTCGCTCTTCCCCTCTCCCATTGGGAGAGGGGTTAGGGGTGAGGGCACTTGAGGTCACAATAGAAACCAATCCCGGCACGGTCGACAAAGAATATCTTGTTGAATTAAGAAAACTTGGTATCAATAGAATTTCGTTCGGCGCGCAGAGCTTCAACGAAAAACATTTGAAACTTTTAGGCCGAATCCACGATTCTAAACAAATTTTTAATGCGGTCGAAGACGCGCGGGCGGCTGGATTTGATAATTTGAGCCTTGATCTCATCTTTGCGATCCCAGATCAAACTCTTGATGAATGGAAAGAAGATCTAAGAGCCGCCACGTCGCTTTGTCCCGAGCATGTTTCTACCTACAATCTACAGATCGAACTTGGGACTCCACTTTTTGATCGCGTCTCGCATCACGCATTACGCATTACGTCGGAAGACCTCGATGCTGATATGTACGAATACTCAATAGAACAGCTTACAGCAAACGGCTTTCGGCATTATGAGATCTCAAATTTCGCGAAACCTGGTTTTGAATGCCAACATAATATCAATTATTGGAAAATGAGGAATTGGATCGGTATTGGCGCCGGGGCGCACTCTCATGTAAACGGGAACAGGTGGAATAATACTGGATCGGTAGAAGAATACATCTCTACCCCCTCTTGTCTCGCAAAGCTCGACATTCTCCCCCTTGATAAGGGGGAGAAAAAAAGTGGGGGTGAAGTCATTTTCATGGGACTTAGGCTTCTTGAAGGGTTAGACATATCAAAGTTCGAGGGTTTCGAATCCGAAGTAACTGACTTAAGAAAAGACGGCTTGCTTGAAGAATCCGATAACAAGATACGGCTTACCAAGAAAGGCCTATTCCTCGGAAACCTCGTTTTCGAAAAGTTCGTATAGCCCTATTTCAAAGTAAATGCCGCGGTCTTACTGGCGCTTTGCCCGCTAACTTTGTCGCGAACAATAAGCGTGATCTGGTATTTCCCCGGTTTGGAATTTTTCGCGGGAGTAAATATGCCGTATGGCGATTCGGCCATCCCGTTTTTTTCGACAGCTTCACGGCCCTCGCTTTCCGGAAGCAGGCCTTTCTTTTCAAGAATGGACTTCCCATCGGGGCCCTTAACGGTCAAATCAACATCCAAAATGTATGCGCCATCGGAGCCTTTTTTGAATTTTCCGACATTTAACATCACAATTACGACATCTTCGTTCTTGCTGAAAACAGGATTTCCTTTGTTCTGTCAACCATCAATCTTGACAAGACCGCAAAAATAATGCTAATATTAGCACTCGCAATAGGAGAGTGCTAACAAGTGACCCCTTCGGAATTATCAGAAAGAAGACAAGCGATACTTGAAGCTATTGTCCGTGATTTTGTTGACACAGCGGAACCGATCGGATCGTTTGCCATAAGCAGGCACTATTTAAAAGATGTGTCCCCTGCAACGGTGCGAAACGAGATGAAGGAGCTCGAACAAACAGGGTATATCACCCACCCCCATACTTCTTCCGGCCGCATCCCGACCGATAACGGCTACAGGTATTATGTCGATAATATCATGGAAACAAAAAATATCTCCGGCCATGATATCTCCCTTATAAAAAATGGAATAAAAAAGATAGGCAGCGGCATTGAAGATATCGCCCACGGGACGGTAAAGCTCCTTGCATCAATATTAAATTATGCAGCGGTATTTGTCTCTTTTGGAAAAAAGAAAGTCGTTCAGGCGGCGGGGATCTCTAATATGCTAAAACACCCTGAATTCCAGAAGATCGATTATGCAAGGCATGTTGTTGAAACGGTTGAAAGGGAAGACATGATCGCTCGGGCTATTTATGAATACTCAAAAGCAAGCAATATCACGATAAAGATCGGGAATGAAAATCAATATAAAGATATGAAGGACATGTCTATTGTCGTCGTAAAGTACGACCTTCAGGGAATGGAGCCTGGAGCAATCGGGATCGTAGGCCCAACCCGAATGGAGTACGCAAAAGTCAAATCGGTCCTCAATTGCATTGGAGAAACCCTTAATGGCTGAAGAAGAGAACAACAAAGAAGCTGTGAACGAAAAGACAGAACTGGATATCCTAAAGGATAAATATCTTCGCGCACTGGCCGATTTTGATAATTACAAGAAGCGCCAGGCGGTAGAACAGGAAAATTTTGTCCAGTTCGCCAATGAAAACATCATTAGGGAATTGCTTCCGATCCTGGATAATTTTTCAAGGGCGATAGTCTCGTCGAAATCCCACAAAGATGCGCTCATAAAAGGAATTGCTCTGGTAAAAAAACAATTGGAAGACACGCTTAGCAAATTCGGGGTGAAGGAAATCCAATCAATGGGGCTTTTATTTGACCCGAATATCCACGAAGCGATCTTGCAGAAAGAATCCGATCAGCCTGAAAACACAATAATCGAGGAAACACAAAAAGGATATTTATTGAACGGCCGAGTTATAAGGCCGGCAATGGTCATAGTAAGTAAAGGAGGAAAAAGTAATGGTTAAGGAAAAAATTATCGGTATCGATCTGGGTACGACAAATAGCTGTGTGGCGGTAATGATGGGCGGAGAACCGGTCGTAATCCCAAATACCGAGGGAGGACGCACGACCCCTTCCATTGTGTCGTTTTCTAAAGAAGGCGAAAGGATCGTAGGACAGGTCGCAAAACGACAAGCGATAACAAACGCGCAAAACACTATATTTTCGATAAAAAGGTTCATGGGGCGGAGGTTCAATGAGGTCGGACAAGAACTCAAGTATGTCCCTTATCAAGTGATCGAAGGGCAAAATTCCGCGGCATCGGTTAATATTTCGGGAAAAACATATTCTCCTCCGGAAATATCCGCAATGATCCTCCAAAAATTAAAGCAATCAGCGGAAGATTACCTTTCAGAAAAAGTGGCAAAAGCCGTGATCACAGTGCCTGCATATTTCAATGACGCGCAAAGGCAGGCCACCAAGGATGCCGGCACAATTGCGGGACTTGATGTAGTTAGGATCATTAACGAACCGACAGCGGCTTCCCTTGCCTACGGCCTCGACAAGAAAAAGAACGAAAAGATCGCGATCTATGATCTCGGCGGCGGGACATTTGACATCTCGATCCTCGAGATCGGCGACGGCGTTTTTGAAGTAAAGTCGACCAACGGCGACACGCATTTGGGCGGGGACGATTTCGACCAAAAGATCATCCAATGGCTCGCGGAAGAATTCAAAAAGGAAAGCGGTATCGACCTTTCGCGGGACCGAATGGCCCTGCAAAGATTAAAGGAAGCTGGAGAAAAAGCAAAGATCGAATTATCGACCGCCGTAGAAACAGAGATCAACTTGCCCTTTATTACCGCGGATGCTTCGGGGCCTAAGCATCTTGTCGTTAAACTTACACGCTCAAAACTGGAACAGATCGTCTCGGACCTTATCCAAAGATCAATAATCCCTTGCAGGCAGGCATTAACAGACGCTGGCGTCAGCGCAGCTGAAATAGACGAGGTAATCCTCGTCGGCGGCCAAACCCGCATGCCGCGCGTTCAAGAAGAGGTCAAGCAATTTTTCGGGAAGGAGCCGCATAAGGGTGTTAATCCTGACGAAGTCGTGGCAATTGGCGCCGCGATCCAGGGAGGAATACTCGCAGGCGAAGTCAAAGAACTGGTCCTGCTTGACGTGACGCCTTTAACTCTTGGGATCGAAACTTTAGGCAGCATTATGACCCCGATCATTGAGCGCAACACAACAATACCTACAAGCAAGTCGCAAGTATTTTCGACGGCGGCTGACGGGCAGACATCAGTTGAAATACACGTCTTGCAGGGAGAACGCCCAATGGCCGCGGACAACAGGACACTTGGACGGTTCCATTTGGACGGCATTCCTCCGGCGCCGCGCGGCATCCCGCAAGTCGAGGTCACATTCGATATAGACGCGAACGGGATATTGAACGTCAAAGCAAAAGACAAAGGCACGAATAAGGAACAAAAGATCACGATCACATCGTCATCCGGGCTTTCAAAAGATGACATTGAAAAGATGAAAAAAGAAGCCCAATCCAACGAAGCAGACGATAAAAAGAAAAAAGAAGAAATTGAAACGCGGAACCAGGCGGACACCATGGTATATTCCGTCGAAAAAACACTTAAAGAATCAGGGGACAAGGCGGACCCGGCGACAAAAGAAAAAGTGGAAAAAGAAGTAAATGAGATGAAAGAGGCCTTGAAAGGCGGAGATCCAGGGAAGATCAAGTCACAGCTTGAAAAAATGCAGCAGGCAGTGTATGAGATGTCGGCCCAAATATATAAAGCGCAGGAAGCTCAAAAAGGCTCGCCCTCCGAAGCTCCGACGGATGCCGGGGCGCAGGAGGGGAAAACAGTTGATGCCGAGTACGAGATGAAGGATG
Organism: Candidatus Saganbacteria bacterium; assembly: GCA_016223245.1. Lineage (NCBI taxonomy): Bacteria > Bacillati > Candidatus Saganbacteria bacterium. The sequence goes on from JACRPL010000004.1 coordinate 14,019, forward strand.
ACAAGTAAAAAAGATTACTACGAATCCTTGGGGATCTCAAAAGGCGCTTCCGATTCCGATATCAAAAAAGCGTTCAGGAATATGGCGCGCAAGTACCACCCTGATGTGAACAAAGAATCCAGTTCTTCCGAAAAATTCAAAGAAATTAACGAGGCCTACCAGGTCTTATCCGACCCTAGAAAGCGACAGCATTACGACAATTATGGGTCTTCAGGATTTGAAGGCGGCGCTCAAGGATTTTCAGGGTTCGACTTCGGCGAAAATTTTTCTAATTTTGAGGGCTTTTCCGATATTTTTGATGTATTTTTCGGCGGCGGGCGCGGCAAGAAAAGGTCCGGCAGACAGCCTGGCGACGACCTTCGCTATGACCTTGACCTATCATTGGAAGAAGTCTTAAAAGGCATTGAAAAAGAAATAGAGATATCACACTTAACCTCATGCCAAACATGCAAAGGGTCAGGCGCAAAACCCGGGAGCAATCCTGTCAAATGTTCTCAATGCGGAGGTTCGGGGCAAATAAGGCAAATGCAAAGAACCCCGCTTGGCGCTTTTACATCTGTTGTCACCTGCCCTGCCTGCCGCGGCAGGGGCGAAACAGTTTCAACGCCATGCCCTGCATGCAGCGGATCGGGAAGGGTCAGAACAAAACACAAGATCAAAGTAAAAGTGCCGGCTGGCGTTGAAAGCGGAATAAAGCTTAGGGTTAATGGCGCGGGAGACACTGGTGTACACGGTGGAACGCCAGGCGACCTATATGTATTCTTAAATGTCAAACCTCATAATATTTTTGAGCGCGAGGGAATGAATATTTATTATAAGAAAGTGATTACCTTTGTCACAGCGGCGCTCGGATCAGAGATCGATGTCCCGACTTTAGACGGAAAAGCAACGCTTAGGATACCGGCCGGGACCCAGAATAATACAACCTTCAAATTTAAAGGGAAAGGGCTTCCAAGCCTCGAAAACCGAGGATATGGCGATCTGCTTATAATTGTTGAGATAGAAACCCCAACAAATTTAACATCCGAACAGAAAGAAATACTGGAAAAATTCGGAAAACTTCGCGGTGAGGCTCGTGCATAGGTTTTTTGTCGGGTCTGACCAAATCTCAAATAATATTATTACAATCTCCGGCAGCGACGTTAACCATATCAAGAATGTTTTAAGAATGAAGCTAGGTGATCAGATCGAAGTTTTCGACAGCAAAGAAAATTCTTACTTAGCCGAAATCACTTTATTTTCGCCGAATAACCAGCGGCTAAACGCCGCGGTTATAAAAAAACTGAACCGCCCCGATACCACATCGGGGCAGGAGCCCAACATCACCCTCGCACAATGTCTTCCTAAAGCAAAGAAAATGGATCTTATCGTCCAAAAAGCGACCGAACTTGGTGTTAATTCCATATTCCCCGTAACATCCGAAAGATCGGTCCCTAAGATCGAAGAAAAATCCGACAAGAAGATTTCACACTGGCAAAAAATAGCTAAAGAAGCATCAGAACAGAGTGGCCGCTCAAGAATTCCAAAGATCGAGCCGCTTACTAGTTTTTCTGATCTCGTCAAAACAGGTAAGAATTACGATCTAGCATTGATACCATGGGAAGGTGAAAAGACAAATAGATTAAAAGACATAGTGACAAAGAAACATAGCGGCAAAATATTAGTTGTCATAGGGCCTGAAGGTGGTTTTTCAAAAGAAGAAATATCAATCGCACAACTTGAAGGTTTAATCTCAATTAGCCTCGGAAAAAGGATATTGAGAACTGAAACTGCTGGAATAGTTCTGCTGTCTCAACTGTTTTATGAATTTGATATTTAATTTTTATTTGGTCATTGGGATTTGGCCATTGGTCATTCTTTTTTTGCTCTACAAAAAAAGGAACGAGGGCAACTCGCTCTTCATAAGTTTCCATGTTTCCTTAAGAAAAACTATGCCCTCGCTCGCTTAGAAATATATATTCTGACCTACTAACACTGAAACACTCTTTGATGAGTGTACAGGTGCAGTCGTGCCTGATTTCACAATTGAGTAACCAAGCTCTGCGTAAGTCTTTCCGCCTAAGCCGATATCGCCCTGCGCGCCAGCGTATACTTGGCCGCCGACAGTCCCTGCTTTGGAACCTGAACGTGTAACTACATAATTTAAACCTCCACCAATGAAGGTTTCAATCCCTCCCATCATATCGGCAGGTAAATTGATTACGCCGTCGAATACGACTGGAACTGCTCTCCAGGATTTGCTTGCTGAGTCGTTTCCTGTGACATAACCTGCTCCAAGTTTCCATTCGATCGCTTTATCTGACAAGCCGATCATTGGTCCTAGGCCGATCACATCCGAGAGAACTATGTTGCCTGTAACCCCCATCATACCTCCAACCAATCCAACTTCTGCTGCTGTCTTCAATCCTAGTCCCAACAATCCTGCTGGAGCCGCGGATACAGGAGCAACTTTAACTGGAGCTGGTGGCGGCGGCGGCGTTACAACTGTTGGCGCAGGAGGTGGAGGGGTAACTACTGGAGCTACCGGTGCAACCTTCTTTACCGCCTTCTTTACGACTTTTTTAACAGCCGCTTTCTTCATGCCTTTTTTAGCCGGAGCCGAAAAAGCTGGAGCAGCAGTTGTGGCCACAAATGCTAACACTACTAATAATGCAAATACTCTTTTCATTTAAATATCACCTCTCTTTGCCTAGAGTTAGGCAGATATAATCATACGTTACCCCATATTTTTGTCAAGGGGTATTTTCAATGCCCAAAACCCGATATAGGAATCAAGTAAAAAGGGGCTGTCTCCTCTGATATAATTGCAATTATTCACGATTGCGATTGCACCCAATGGGTGATAACCAAAAGGAGGCACAGCCCGATGATAAATATACAAGAAAAACTGCTCGATTTCCCAAAATCCAATCGCGGGCTAAAACCGGCTGAATATGTCATGCCTTTGGCTCTGATGTTTTGCGGCGGTGGTCGAACGATGGAAGACATCCGGGAAATCGAAATAGACAGGGGATTGCGCAAAATTTGCGGGCTGACAAAAGTCCCTGGTTCGGACGCGATCGGCCAATGGATTAGAAAAACTGAAAATCTCGCGGGGTTGAAATCTATCAACGAACGGTTGGTGAAAGAGATTATTGCGCGCAGTGGGAAAAACAATTTCACTCTGGATACGGACGCGACTTTGATCGAAACTGAAAAAGAGTGCGCGGAAATGCACTACGAAGGATTTACAGCTTTTTCCGTTTTGTTGAGTTTTCTGGCTGATCTCGGCCTGTGCGTTTGCAGTGATTATCGCAATGGCGCTGTCCATGCCGGGGTCGGGACAAAAGACCAAATTGAGCGCGCCGATGACCTGCTGAAATCTCTGGGGAAAAAGCTCAAATACTCTAGAAGCGATTCGGCCGGATACAGCGCGGACGTTTTCAACTCCTGTTCTGACAGGGGCATTATCTTTACTATCACTGCCGACCAGGACGCAGCGGTTAAGCGGCTATTTCTGGAGGGAAATTGGGCGGTGAAAACCATAGCCACCCTGCGCTGGCAGTTGATCTTCATCGCCGGCAAAGTAATTGAGCACGGCCGGCAATTATTCCTGAAAGTCGAAGACGCCTATTTTCTTCTGCTAAAAACTATTCGAGACAAGATTCGTTCGTCACTGGCGCCGGCCCCCGTCTGAAATTTTCTTCTAGTTGAAACCGCGACTTCAGTCGCAGGTTCCATTCCTATATCGGGTTTTGGGATTGTTTGGTAGAATATGCTTAATGCATGTTCGTCCCGCTTATCGGGAAATACGGTTGGCCTAGATAAAGAGCTTACATTCCTGACGGAGCCATTGTAACCCCTGATGGCAACACAAGCCCAGAACCAAGGTTTACTCCACTTGGGATCACCATGCCAGAACCAAGGTTTACTCCGCTTGGGATCACTAAGCCAGAGCCAAGGTTTACTCCGCTTGGGATCACTAAGCCAGAGCCAAGGTTTACTCCGCTTGGAATCGCTAAGCCAGAACCAAGGTTTACTCCGCTTGGAATCGCTAAGCCAGAGCCAAGGTTTACTCCGCTTGGAATCGCTAAGCCAGAGCCAAGGTTTACTCCGCTTGGAATCGACAAGCCAGATCCAAGAATTACTCCGCTTGGCATTGATAGACCAGGATTTAGGACTACTCCGCTTGGGATAGACAAGCCAGGTCCAAGAACTACTCCACTTGGCATTGATAGACCAGAATTTAGGACTACTCCGCTTGGGATAAGAAAGCCTGATCCAAAGAATATCCCGCTTGGCATAACGATGCCAGAGGGTATGCCACAACCGCTTCCAAAAAAAGCGCCCGAAGGCATTCCACTGTTATATGCAGAAGGAATCGTAAAACCGGACATAAAACTTATGCCTGAAGGAAGCGTAAACCCGCTTGGAAGGAAGCTTGCTCCCAATGGTGAATAGCTGAACACTGCCCCAACCGGGATTGGAAACCCCGTAGGAATGACAAATCCGCTGTATCCAACAGGCATCGTCATCCCTGTCGGGAATGTTGCGCCAGAAATCGCTAAAGTTGTTACGTTAGATTGAAACGATGCCAGGTCAGAAGCCCATGAGCCCAATGACGACGCGGATCCGAACTCCGTAGCAGTTTTCCCGCTTATTTGCTCATACTGGAGTTTTTGAATATCAGCTAATGTCAGGCCCGATGAGCTGTAGGCTAAAGTCGGGATATTCCCCGAAGTGATAGTTCCGATAATTGATTTAGCCTCCAAAAACATCTTTTCCATCAAAGCCAAAATACTGGCCTTTTGCGCGGCGTCAAGGGTTGAGGCCTTTGAAAACAAGTCGCCGGCTTTTGTCGCCAATTCTTCTTTTAGCTTGGCGGTGGCCATGGTTGTCCCTGCATTGATGTTTGCCTCTTCGGAATTCGAAGACAAGGTTTTTACCAAGATAGTTGTACCGCCTGTAGTCTTGCTTGCAACAAAAAGAATCTTTCCTGATGCCGGAAGATTTGTCTTGTCGATTGTAAAAGCGCCGCTTGCATTTGAAGCAACTGTCGGCGTTCCTGTGATTTGCAATTCGGTAACAGGATCGCATGCAATAATTGAAGCCCCGCTTACGGCAGTATCTGAAACCCCGTCATCCGCGGTAGCCGATGCTTTGACACCCTTGATCCCAAGGCTTGAGATAGAGGAACTTGGCACCAATATTGAACCTGAAACGGTGCTTGAAGCAAGCGTAGTTGTTGTTGTTGAAGAAGTGCTTGAAACATTTCCGCAGCTATAAACAAAGAAAGCCAACAAAACCAAAACTGCCGCCAACAAAATATTTTTATTCATAATAGACTCCTTCTTTTGCCAAGGTCTGGCACTACCGAATAGTGTATCTCATTGTTTACAAATGTCAATATGTTTTTTTGCCGGGACCAAGTTCTTTAATAATCCAAAAAATCCCAATGATCGAGAACACAATACCCAAGTAATCAATAAATGTCTTTTCATATGACAATCTTATTTCGCCCTTGCCATAGATCAGCATCAGAGAGGGCGCAACTTGATATATTTTTATCTGCCGCCCATTTTTATAAGCTTTCCATCTTGGGAAATATGAAATTTTTATCAGAACAGGGATCTCTTTATCCGACAAGATATTAAATCTCAACCGGGCGGGAGAAATGCTGTTCTCGATAATTTGAATTGAATCGTTCTTGCCCGCAAGGTTTGGGGGAAGGGTTTTGGCCTTTACTAGGATCTTTGGGTCGATCCCTTCGGCCCAGGCCTTGACCGAATTGCCCCAATTTTCTTCGGTAAATAATGGCTTCTCCATTATCTTCTCTACGAGCTCGCTTGAGCCCGTGCTGTATAAATAGAAATCGGGCTTATCGCTCCGTACTGCGACCCTTTTTACCAATTGAGCGTTATTTATGGAATATTCGCTCAACAAGAAATTAATATTGAACAAATTGAACAATTTGTTGATATTTTGAAGTCGCCAAAACAACTCCAATTTCTTTGACGGATCGTTCGGGAAAGAAAAAAGGCCCAGCATTTTTGCCTGCAGAGCCTCAAGATAAGGAACATTCCCAAGATCGCCAAAAAGCCCCTTTAGCGTAAAATTGCCGGTTTTTAGCGATATTAAATGCGACATCGCCCTTGGCGTAAGAGGGTATGAGCCTTCCAAGAGCATGAGCCTTCCATTGAGTTTCTCGAGGCCGAATTTTTCAAGGAACGGGACCTGGGCTTTTTGATAAGAAAATAGGTGGTTATAATTTATCTCGATCCTTGGATTATTATTAAGCAGAATTGAAAATTGCCAAACCATTAAGACCGCGAACGCCGCAACAAACCCGATCTTGATGTTTACATCCTTTATACTATTGAACAAAAGCTTTACAGGAAGCATCATGCCAAAGATCATAAAAAATAGAACAAAACGGTATGCGTGCATCGGAAGGCCTACCTGCCCGAAATCTATGAAAAGGAGTACGCCAAAAGATGCAAGAAGCATAAAATAAGACTTATCAAACCTTGTATCGGCATCCAATATGCTTGCGGCACCGCCGAGGACCATCAATAAGAACATGGGTATCGTCAAAAAGAAACCCATTGATAAAATAGTACTGCTATTTATCGACAAACCGGAATACGCGATAAGCGGAACAAAGAAAAAACTCGAAAGCAGGAACGTAATCGCGGAATGCTTCAACGCGAACGCTATGACTTTCTTGCTAAGGTTATTAGCGGTTAATAGTAGGCCGGCCAGGATTGCGGCAAAAGTTACCACAAAATGGGTCAATACTATTGAAGCGGCAAGCAGGGAAAGCATGGCGAAATCAATTTTAGAAATTCTTTCAATTTCTCCTTTCCCCAATTTTTCAATTTGCTCTTTAAGTTTGCCGAAATAAACCAGAAAGATCGGAAGGCCCAGCGCGTTTGTCCCAAGACCAACTATGAATTGGGAAAAAAGCGTCCCGCCGCATGCAAGCGAAAGGCCGCAAACCGGGATCATGGCCAAGAATGTAATTACCGCGGATTCATCAGGATCAAACTTAAATTTTCGTGCAAGGTAAAATAAACAGAAAGGCAAAATTGCTATTGAAGCAACTGTTGCAAATTTAAACGCAAGATCAAGCCCCAAAGGGAAACTAAATAATGCAATTATATAATGGTATATGGGGGCATAATATGTATCCTGGGGGTATCCGCAGAAAAAGAACGGGTTCCATCCGAAAGGATCGGGGAATGAGTATGTCCTTAAAAACCAAGCGGCAAAATAATGCCCTATCGCATCCCAAAACAAGAACTGATCGTATTTTATATAAGGAATTAAGACATATGAAAATAAATACGCTTCAATTGCAATAAAAACAACCGCGGCAAAAATCATGGCGTGATTATACCATAAATTATGTATTGACAAATATATTTTGGAGCATATAATGCTGTATAATATTAAATCGGGAGGGAATCATGAAAAAAATGAATAGAGTGATGTGTGGCGAATTGCGCGTGATTGGATTATATTTGGTCATTGGGATTTGGTCATTGGGATTTGCCGCGTTAGTGGCAGGTTGCGGCCAGACCACATCATCGGCCACAACAACAACAATCGCTGCAACTACTACTACAACTACTACTACAACTACTACAACGACATCAAGCACGACCACAACTACAATGGGACTCGAAACAGTTATTGCAGGAACAGCGGCAACAAGTACAACCAGCCTTTCCGTGTCAAACATAAGAAGTTCGGCTGCATCCCTAACGGGCGCAGCCGTGAAAATATATACCGGATCATCCGGAACTGACGAGATCGCTTTAGCCGGTACCGGCACTTGCGCCGCCGATGGGAGCTATTCGGTCAATGTCCCCGTGACCTCTCTTGCAAGCACTACGGCAACTTCCGGCCTTGCGGCAAATCTTATGGTTGAAATATCATTATCCGATGGGACAACGCTTGGAGCCGTCATTCCTGCAATAAGCCCAGAAGCCGGAGTTACAAACTATGCCCCTGCCTGCAACCCGGGCGGATATAAAAAATCATTAATAACCCGAACTGCTTTCAAAAAGGGCAGCGATCCAAAGAGTTTCGATTATACTGGAGGCGTTGGTAATAAATATTCTGATGACGCGGTAAAAGACTGGGATTCGACAAAAACTGCCGCAGCCGGAGATGCTTCGTACAACGCCGAAACCGCGGAATCAAGCATTGGTGCAGGGCTAGGGATCAGTTCTACCATCCTTTCACAATTAAGACAGAAAGGCATCCAATTGTTCAAGACCTATTTAGAGCCGATCATGCAGTCGGCTCATGCGACAAAAACACCTCCGAACAAGGCGCTCATAGACCTCGCGTCTTCTTCCATGGAGGCTGAAATGCTCACATATGCTACTTCACTTGGTCTAACAGCACAGCAATTGTCAGATCTTAAAGCCATGAAAGACAAGCAATTTGAAAATAAAATGAGCGAATCGGGGTCATTTACTGGCGACGCAGGGTTTGAGGAATCAAAACGCCGAATGAAAGGAGCAAAGATCGTCTCGCTATTTCTTTCACAGCATGCCGCCGCTAAAACCCTTGCAGATGTTTCTACGGCGACAAAATCAAGCTTTGCGATCGCGCAACCTGTAATATATTTGCAATTTCTTGCCACAAAAGAAACAATAGTCAACAGACTCAATGCATATGTTACAGACGGCAGCGGCATAAGCGGCGATATCGGGTCTTATCTTCGTACCGCGTTTTTTGACGCTTACCTTTTTCCCTCTGCGACCGACCAGTCGGGAGTTTCAAAAGAAGTGATCATGTTGACTTTCAAAGGCAACAGGATAATGATGTATTTCATGCAGACATTCTTTTCGACAGCCGATGCCGGGACTGTTTTCACCGCCATGGGGTCAACAATGCAGGTTGTATTTTCAAACAGGTTCTCAAATGCTTCATCCGCGTATTACATGGGCGAGCAATTCTGGAACGGAACAACGCTTGGGCATAGGCCGACCGCAGCGGAGATCCAAGCAAGGCTTGCTTTATTTGATACCGCTTTAACAGATGCAGTCGATAATAATGTTACGGTAAAAACGATATTTACCAATATTTTTAGCGCAACCACTACGACAAGCCTGTTAAAAGCATTAAGGATCATAAGCGCGCCGCCGGACGCATTTTAGTTTAATTATTTTAATTATAGGGCCCTGAAGAAATATCAGGGCCCTTATTGTTTGTGAAACCGCAATATATATAGTATAATTTTTTTATGCCAAAGAAATATTTCCCCGTGATGCTTCTATTGATGTTTTTTCTACAATCATTTTCTTTTGCCTCTTATATCAGCTTGAACACGACAACAACGGTATCCTTTGAGAACAACATGCTTTTAGTCAATGTTCGATCACAAAACAAAGGGGACGAATCCGCCCATAATGTCCAGGCGGAATTTTTTTTTATGGGCAAGAGAACTATATCCGAAAAAAAACAGGAATTAAAGGTCAATGAAAAGATAGTTTATGATGCGCCAATAAGAACAGGAGTTTTAAGCCCCGGCCAATATCCTGTGATACTGATATTGCATTATACCGATGCCAACCAATACCCCTTTTCGGCACTGTCGGCCCAAACAGTAAATATCAATTCCCCTTCGGTCATAAGCGATGTATTCGGGAAATCCCACAGCGCAAGCTTTTGGAAAGAAGGTGAATTCAAGGTCGACCTAAAGAACATGTCTGACATCCCAATAAAAGCCAAGACAACGCTTTTTGCTCCGCGGGAGCTGGATACCCAAAACAATCCGCAAGAGACAATAATTAACGGCAAAGCAGAGGTCTCCTTATCATATAAAGTCAGGAATTTTTCGGCGCTTTCGGGAAGCTCCTACCAAGTAGTTGCAATATCGGAATACGACAGCAATGATGCGCATAAAACGGCAATAACTCCGGGGACGGTCATTATTTCCGAAACAAGAACAATTGCGGGGATCGGGACCAATACTCTTATGCTTGTGCTGATTTCATTGGCAATAATATTCTTGTCCCTGCAATGGCTTCCATTTTTCAAAAGTGAAAAGAAATAACTTAATAGACCTCATAATATTGGCATTTTCTTTAATATTCATCTTCTCATATTTGGATCTCCGATATATATTTTCATTAACCACAACAACCGGCGGGGATATGGGCTCCCATTACCCAACTGCGGTCTACTTGAAAGAAGTTTTATTCCCTCATGGAAAAATAATGGGCTGGATGCAGGGGAATTATTCCGGCTTCCCTCTTTTTTACCATTATTTCCCTCTCCCATTTATATCTATTGCGCTATTAAGCTATGTGATCCCTATGCAAATATCATTTAAACTTATAACAATTCTTGGGACTTTATTATTGCCGATCTGTACATATTTTACGCTTAGGCTCATGAAATACCCCTTCCCTATCCCCTCGATCGGAGCCGTCTTTTCGATAATATTTTTATTCAACGAATCAAACTCCATGTGGGGAGGAAATATCCCAAGCACGCTGGCAGGCGAATTCTCATATAGTTTAAGCCTAGCGCTCATGGTCCTATTTATTGGCTCGATCTACTATGGGATAAATAACAACAAAAACATCATCATCAATGCTCTGCTTATTTTTCTGCTGGGATTCAGCCATGGGTTCACATTGATATTTTCATTTGTCATCTCATCGTTTTTTATCTTCACAAAGAAAATGTTCTTAAATAATTTTAAATATTTATTCAAGATATATTCTTTGGGCGGCCTCTTGCTATCCTTTTGGTTCCTACCGTTTATTAGCACGCTTCCGTTCGTGACCGAATATGTCGATAGGTGGCGCATAAATTCGATCCTAGAAGTGCTTCCAATAATAATGATGCCCCTTGTCATCTTAGGCGTAATTTCGCTCTTTATGAATATTTTCGACAGAAGGACCTGGTATTTCGCCTATTTGGTCGCGGCATGTTTTTTGCTTTATCAAATAAGCCCGTCGATCGGCCTGCTTGATATTAGGTTTGTGCCATTTATCCAATTGTTCTTATTGGCTTTTGCGGCAACTTTTCCACTCATATTTCTTGGCCAGGTCAGGTCAAAAGAAATGCTTCCGATGATTGTTTTTCTTATCGTAATACTTTGGACAGCCGCCAACACCGCATATATTAAGAACTGGGTGAAATGGAACTATGAGGGATTTGAACAGAAGGCGTCGTGGCAATTATTTTCAAATATCAATGCGCACTTATCACAAACATATGCCGGCCGTGTAGTTTATGAACACTCCCCCCTCAACAATTCGTTTGGGACGGAGCGGGCATTTGAAAACCTACCCTATTTTGCCAAAAGAAACACTCTTGAAGGCCTTTATATGCAGTCATCAATAAGCTCTCCATTTGTTTTTTATATTCAATCCGAGATATCCAAAGTCTGCTCTACCCCTTTCCCGCAATACAAATACAGCAATTTAAATCTGCCTGCGGCAATGGAACATCTTGCCCTATATAATGTAACGCAATATATTGCAAGAAGCCCCGAAGCAAAACTTCAAGCCAGATCAACCCCGGGATTAAAGCTCGAAAAGACATTCGATGATTATGAAATATACAGGCTGGCAAATAGCGATGGCCATTACGTTGTTCCTCTAAAAAATGAACCCATCCTTCTTGAGACGTCAAATTGGAAAAAAGATTTTTTTGAATGGTTCATAGATGCGAATAATTTGAACATTCCCCTGGTCTATTTAAAGTATCCGTCAATGAAAGACAAAGACAGATTCAAATACAAAGCAGTCGACCTGTCAAGGCTTATAACAAATCCGATCAAGTCCCCTAAGCCGATCATCAAGGAAGAACTTAAGGCCGAGGAGATCGATTTTACGACAAATCTCACAGGATATCCTCATATGATCAAAGTTTCATATCATCCCAACTGGAAAGTCGAGGGGGCCGACAAGATATATCTTGTATCCCCTTCTTTTATGCTGGTTTATCCGAATAAAGACCATGTCAGATTATATTTTGGAAAAACGGCATTCAATTACGTTGGCGAGGCCCTAAGCCTTATTGGGTTATCAATCATTCTTTTTTCTGTTATAATTAGCTTTATAAATGCAAGAAAATCCTAAAATATCGGTTATCGTCCCCATATATAACGAAGAAGAAAGCATTGTCGAATTTTATAACAGGCTTAAATTAGCCCTAAAGGATATTGCACACGAAATTATCATGGTCGACGACGGGTCGACAGACGCTTCGCTTGAACTGATCAAAGAACTTAATAATAAGGATCCCATGGTTAGAGCGATCAGCTTCTCAAAGAATTTTGGACATATGGCCGCCCTATCGGCCGGCCTTGATTTTGCTAAGGGCGATGCGGTGATCACAATCGATGCCGACCTCCAACACCCGCCCGAATTGATACCGGAACTTATAAAAAAATGGCAGAGCGGAACAGAGATCGTAAACACAATAAGAATAGAGACAAAAGGCGCAGGCTGCCTCAAAAACATCACGGCGAACATTTTTTACTGGGTCATGAAAAAGACCGCAAAGATCAACCTGCCGGCAAACGCGGCCGATTATCGATTGATCGACAGGAAAGCCGTCGAAGCCCTAAAAACCATCAAAGAGCGGTCGCGTTTCCTGCGCGGGCTTGTAGGATGGATTGGATTTAAGCAGGAATCAATAGAATATAAGGCGGACCGAAGGTTTGCGGGCAAAACAAAATACAGCATTGGGCGCATGTTCGCTTTTGCAGTGGACGGGATTACTTCATTTTCAACTTTTCCATTAAAATTATCGATGTATTTTGGGCTAGCGATCGCGTTTTTAAGCTTTATATATATCCTTTACGCGATCTATATTAAACTTTTTACGGACCAAGCGATCGCAGGTTGGACGTCAGTGCTTGTGGCTGTATTATTCATCGGCGGGATACAGCTTATCTTCCTTGGGATTTTAGGGGAATATTTGAGTAGGGTTTATGATGAAACAAAGCAGAGGCCTCTTTATATCGTAAGCGGGAAAGTCGGGTTTTGATGGAAAAAGAAGGCCCTACCGTTAAAAGCACTCTGGATAATTACAAAAGATTTTTCAGCTGCGCAGGGAACCTGTTCAAAAATATCGATCTCAACGATGTTCCCTTCTATTTATTATTGTTTTCAATAGCCTATTATATAGCCGCATTCTCCTTGTTCTCGATCTTCACCCATGAGAACTTTTCTTTTGGCGCCCACGATGCTGGCGTCTATGACCAGGGCATCTGGCTATTAAGCCGATTCATGTCACCCTATTGTACGCTTGGCGGGACACTGCTTTTTGGCATCCATGTATCAGGTTATTGTATCTTTCTTGCGCCTCTTTTTTGGCTATGGCCTAGCATCCATATTCTTTATGTCGCCCAAACCGTGCTGCTGGCTGTTTCGGCAATTCCGTTGTTCAAATATGCCAAAACAAAACTTAAGAATCCATTTCTTGCGCTTGTCGTCGGTTTATCGTTTTTACTGTATCCAGCCCTACAGAATATGAATTTAGAAAACTTTCATCCAGAAGTCTTGGTCGTATTCTTTTTAACTTTGGCGATATATTTCATGTTAACCGAGAATTTCAAATATTTCTTTATTTTCGCGGTTCTATCAATGTTTGGCAAGGAAGAAATGGGACTAGTCGTTGCCTTCATGGGCCTCTACCTATTGCTCTTTAAAAAAGGCAGGGCAAAAGAGGGCTTTATCGCTTTAGGCGCAGGGATAGCATGGTTCTTATTGTGTTTCAGGGTTATTATGCCACTTTCAAACCATGTTGGCTTATTTTCGACTTCAAAACCGCTCGTCTATTCCCATTGGTTCGGGGGATATGCAAATAATTTATTCAATTTTTCTTATTATTGGAGCAGTTTTTTTAATCCCCAAATAGCGGGATACTTGGGAAATTTATTTGGGCCAATTTTATATATTCCTCTGTTTAGTTCGCAAATCCTCATAATGGCATTGCCTGAATTTGCATTAAACGTGTTGAGCAACAGCGGATATTTCACTTCGATCAATTATCATTATAATTATGTGATAACGGTAGTATTTTTCTTTGCTTTGATCGAGAGCCTCTCGCTAATAACTGCATTCAAATTCAAATCCGCAAAGACTAGGGCTTGGGCAATGATATTCATCGGGGCAATGTTTTTCCTCAACAGTTACATTCAAAGCAACAAATTGAGCGGATTTCCCGTAAATAAACATTTTGCGATTATAGCCGACAGGCTTAACGGCTCGCGATCTGTCGGAGCGCTCGATAGATTTGACGGGTTAAAATTGATCCCCAAGGATAGCCCCGTTTCCGCATCATACTCCCTATTTTCACATCTAAGCCACAGGAAAGAAATATATATTTTCCCGAATCCATTCATGGAAGCATTTTGGGATAAGGATCCACGCCCAAATGTCGAGCATGCAGACTATATCGCTTTGGCTTTAGGCAATCATTCCGAAGAAGAAAAACAAGTGATAGGATTCCTCGCTAAAAGCAATTATTACAAACAAATATATAATGAAGGAGACGTGATCATATTAAAAAGAGACAGAGGCTATAAAAAGAGCTCGTATTTAGGCGCAAATTATATCCTAAACTCAAAAACAAAAGGCATCATTCCAACTCTTTTCTTTCCCGATTCTGGACTTGAGCTAAAAGACCTCCTGGGAGAATTGATCCCGACATATAACGGGATCAGCCTAGAAATATTCGGATATCTGTTCATACCCGAGACAAATGAATATCAGATCAATCTTTCAAGCGACGCGCCATCCCAAATTGAAATAGATAATAAATTCATAAGAAATACCGCTCATCTAAGCCAGGGATTCCATAAATATGCGATCAAATACATGAACAACGGGACAAGAAGATACAACTTAAAATTATTGTTAATTCCGAAAAATGGCAGTCCTTATATCATATCCGATAAAGACCTATTCTTGGAAAATGATCCGGTCCGGTTTGGAAAACATATCCAAGAATACAATGAACTCAAGAGAGAAGCGAAAGAATTTTCAGCCCAACAGCCTAATCTTATAAAAAACGGCGATTTTGAGGACATTATAGGGAACCAGGCCAAAGACTGGCAAACAGAAGGTTGGCAAGACGAAAAAACAATACGTTTATTTGAAGCTGATCGGTCGACAAATGTTTCTGGCAAGTATTCCTTAAAAATCACCCACAAAGGCTTGGCCGATTCCCGATTATTCCAGGGAATTAATGTTAAGCCTAGTGCTTATTATAAGCTTTCCGGCTGGATCAAAACAAAAAGCATTCAAAATAAGGGGGCCGGCGCTTATCTAATGCTGGAAGGGACATCTCTTAGAACGCAGCCAATCACAGGAGACAATGACTGGAAATACGTTGAAACAACGGGAAAAACAAGCAGGAACCAAAAAATATTAAGTATAATTTGCCGCATCGGCGACTACGGCGCCCCTAATGAAGGCACAGCCTATTTTGACGACGTTGCTTTTAGGGAATTGCCGAAGGAGTGATATTATGCTAAAATACATGAATTATGGCAGAAGAACTTGGAGCAACTTCATTTAATTCGGGCAAAGGCGCCTCGGGCGAATATGATGTCGATGCACTGATAGCCGGAGCCCTAAAAGAACTTGAAGAAAAGAAGCCGGTACAAAAAAGATCAGAAGAACCCGCCCTAAAAGCGACTCCAATGAAGCCATCGCGCCTTGACGCAAAAAAACCAGTCCCATCGCAGGATGAGTACGAGGGGACATTTAAGGATTTTAAAGTCGGGGCTATTGTCACTGGCGTTGTTTCAACCATGAACCAATCAGGCGTTCTAGTTGACATAGGCTACAAATCTGACGGATTCGTGCCAAACGAAGAGATCACAATCCCGCTCAAGGTCGGGGACTCTGTTCGCGTCATGATCGAAAATCTTGAAAACAAAGAAGGATATGTGGTCCTATCGAAAAAGAGCGCAGATTTCGAGATTACATGGGAAGAAGTAAACGAAGCCTTTAGGGACAAATCGGTCCTCCAGGCAAAAGTAACTGGCGCGGTTAAAGGCGGGCTTGTTGTCGATTTCCAGGGGATCAGGGGCTTCATCCCGGCCTCGCAAGTTCTAAAAGAGCCTTCTGAATCGCTCGAAAGTTTTGTCGGCAAGATGATCCCAGCAAAGATCATTGAATTAAACCGCAGACAAAGCAAAGTCATCCTGTCCCATAAGTTCGGCGTAAGCGAAAGCAAGCGCAGTGAGGCCCATAAGATTTTTGACGAGCTTGAAGCCGGGCAGGTCCGTCGCGGAATTGTCAAAAGCATCAAGAGCTTCGGGGCTTTTGTCGACCTAGGCGGGGTCGAAGGGCTTATCCACCTGACCGAACTTTCATGGAAGAGGGTAAAACACCCAAGCGACGTATTAAAAGTCGGGCAAGAGCTTGATGTTTTTGTGCTTGGGATCGACCGCGCGCACAACAGGATATCGCTCGGTTTAAAAGAGCTCCAGTCAGACCCCTGGGCGACTGTACTTGAAAAATACAAGGCGGGACAGGTAGTAAAAGTGAAGGTCCTGCGTTTGGCAAAATTCGGCGCTTTTGTCGAGCTCGAGGAAGGCCTCGAAGGGCTGATACATATTTCAGAGCTTTCAAAAGACAAGATCGATTCGCCCGATAAAGCGGTTAAGCCCGGGGACGTAGTCGAGGCGCACATATTGCGCATTATCCCGGACGAGCAAAAGATTGGATTATCCATCAAAGAAGTTCAATTATCGAAAGAAAAAGAACTGGCAGAAGAACAGAAGAAAGAAGAAAGCAAGATCACTATCGGCGAGGTGCTTGCGCAAAAAGAAAAAACAAAAGCAGAACGCGACCTGGAATTCGCGCCGGAAATTACAGAACAAGACCCCGAAGAATAAGGCCTAAAATGAAGTTTGTACAACAGCTGGACCTGACTTCACAAAAAAACAAAGGCCAATTATGTATCGGCCTCGATATCGACCTTTCAAAGATAGATAAGGATATTTTAGCGCAGGAAGACCCCATATTTGAATTCAACAAAAAAGTGATCGACGCAACCCATGACCTTGTTTGCGCATACAAGCCCAACATCGCATTTTATGAGGCTTATGGCATATATGGCATGGAAGCGCTGATGAGTACGATCGATTATATTCAAGAAAAAGAGATCCCAGTTATATTGGACGCAAAACGCGGGGACGTTGGCCACACGGCCGCGGCGTACGCGAAAGCCGTATTCGAAGTCTATAAGGCTGATGCTGTCACGGTTAATCCGTACATGGGCCACGATTCTATCGAGCCATTTTTAAATTACCACAACAAAGGCATCTTTGTCCTTTGCTTAACGAGCAATATCGGCGTATCTGACTTCCAAAAAGTCGGCGATCGCGAACCGCTATATATTTCCGTCGCAAAACATGTTAAAGAATGGAATCATTACGGCAATTGCGGATTGGTCGTTGGGGCCACAAAACCCGACGAATTGAAAGAAATTAAAAAGATCGTCGGAGATATGCCGATTCTCATTCCCGGTGTCGGCGCACAGGGTGGGAGTTTGGAACAATCCGTAAAATTTGGTGGAAGAAGAGCAATTATCAATGTTTCAAGAAATGTGATTTTTAGTGACAATCCTAGATCTGCGGCAGAAGAATTCAGAAGCAAGATCAACGCGGCTTACTAAACTATTTTCTAGGAAATCTCGCTATAACCGTAGTGCTCAATCCTCCGCGTGCCGTAAATTCGCCCAATACTTCTGCCCATTCGGGATTGCAAGCGGACACAACATCATCTAGTATCCTATTTACGACATTCTCATTAAATATCCCAAGATTTCGATAGCCAAGAAGATACATTTTAAAAGATTTGAGCTCGATACATGATTTTTTGGGCATGTAATGGATAATAATTTTACCAAAATCCGGAAGCCCTGTTTTTGGGCAAATAGAAGTAAATTCCGGCATATTGATCTCGATCTCGTATTTCTTGAAGTGGTTGGGAAATGTTTGGATAGGCGGCAGTTTCACCTGCAATCCGCTTAATGAATGTTCTTTTGTATATTTTTCGTGTTTCATTTGAAATTTGTCATTTAATACGTGCTATCCGCTCGATCAAGAAGGTCCATATAAACATCGCCTTTTATTTTACGCGTATCATGGTCTGCGACTTCTCTTATTATATCCTGATTTTCGCCAATTCTTTCGAGCATCTTAGCCCCTATCATGCCGTGATGCTTGTGGACATAATATTTCCTAAAAGATCTGCTCGCATTTTCCGGTTCGCCCTTCTGTGCCAAGAAATTATAAAGCGGCGGTATCGCCCGATGCAAAACCACAAGAATAGTTTTGTCGAAAATTGAAAGCCTGACCGCGGCCTTTCCAATATCATGAAGCAGCCCAAGCCTTATAAGCTTTCTCTGGTCGACGCTTTTCATTCCTTTGGCAAACCCCGCCATCTTTTCGGCGACAACGACTGCGTGTTTTTGTTCGAATGGCGGGAGGCTAAAGAACAAAGCAGATTCTTTGATATCAAGATATTGCCTAGCAAACGCCGTATCGCGATCGTGCATGCGCGCTGACATTGAAAAAAGGAACTGCTGTATCCTATAAATTATCCTAGATAGCATTTAATGCCTTTCTCATTTTAGAAACCAATAGTTTGGCGCCTTTGTAATTCTTTTGGCCGATCAAATTAACGATAGCCGACCCTACTATCACGCCGTCCGCAATTTGCGCCGCTTCTTTCGCCTGAATAGGATTCCCTATCCCAAAACCGATCGCAATTGGCTTGTCGGTATATTTTCTAATATTAGAAACGATATCTTTCAGATCGTGAGAAACGCTTGCCCTTTTTCCGGTCACACCTGCGACTGAAACCAAGTAAATAAATCCGGAAGAAGCGTCAGCGATCTCTTTGATGCGTTCTTCTTTCGTCGTCGGAGCAATGAGCCTAATCCTATCAATCCCTGCTCCTCCTCGCCTCTCCCTCTTAATCCCTGCTACTCCCTGATCCTCATCCGGCACAATCACGCCATCAACTCCGAACTTCCCACAATCTGAATAGAATTTGTCCGCCCCATATCTTTCAATAATGTTCTCGCTCAACATGAAAACTAAAGGGATCCGCGTTTTTTTACGAAGCTTTTTTACTAGATCGAAAACATCGGATATCGAAGTATTACTTTTTAAGGCCCTTAGGTGCGATGCTTGAATGACAGGCCCATCAGCCAGTGGATCCGAAAATGGAATGCCAAGTTCGATGATATCCGCACCGGCTAATTCAAGATCATACACAAGCTTTTCGGTAACTTCTAAATTTGGGTCCCCTGCCGTAATAAAAGGGATAAGAGCTTTACGAAGCTTAAATGCTTCCGATATTTTCGACATCTTTATCTCCTCTTCCGGATAAGCAAACAATAATTGATCTTGATCTATCAAGTTTCGGAGCTAATTTCCGCAAATATGCGATCGCATGGGACGATTCAAGAGCCGGGATGATCCCTTCAGTCCTAGATAGCGTCTTAAAGCCCCAAAGAGCATCTTTGTCATTCTCTGTCACATATTCAACACGACCGATATCTTTTAAATAACTATGCTCTGGGCCAACAGCCGAGTAATCTAGCCCTGCCGAAATTGAATGAGTATCAAATATCTGGCCTGACTTGGATTGAAGGACATATGTGCGAGCGCCATGCAATACGCCAATGGTTCCCTTGCAGAGTGAAGCGGCGCCTTCGGCTTCAACGCCTATTATCTTAACTTCAGGGTCGTTTAGAAATGGGAAAAATAGGCCGATGGAATTTGATCCGCCGCCTGTACATGCAACCAAGTAATCAGGCTCTTTCTTTTCCATTTCGAAATGCTGCCCTTTGGCTTCTTTCCCAATGACGGATTGAAAATCTCGCACGATCGTAGGATATGGATGCGGCCCGACAGCTGATCCTAAGCAGTAAAATGTATTCAGTGATTGTGCCATCCAATCTCTCAATGCTTCGTTGATCGCATCTTTTAAGGTTTTGCTGCCGGAAGAAACCGAAATAACTTTTGCGCCGAGAAGTTTCATGCGAAATACATTTAATGCTTGGCGCCTAATATCTTCTTCGCCCATATAAACGACGCATTCCATTTTAAAAAGCGCGGCTCCTGTCGCCGTCGCAACTCCATGCTGGCCAGCGCCTGTTTCGGCGATTATCCGCTTCTTCCCCATCCGTTTTGCCAAAAGCAGCTGGCCGATCACATTATTTAGTTTATGAGAGCCTGTATGGCAAAGATCTTCCCTTTTTAGGTAAATTTCCCCGCCGCCGAGCTCTTCGGTCAATCGCTTTGCAAAATATAGAGGAGTTGGCCGCCCCACGAAATGCTCAAGATAATATTCAAGATCGTTCTTGAATTCATCTTGGTCCTTATATTTTTCGTAAGCGAAAGTTAATTCGTCCAAAGCCGCGACCAGGGTTTCGGGAACAAAGCGTCCGCCGAATTTTCCAAAATAGCCTTTTTTGTCCGGAAGGTTGGTATACATAGCTTTTACTGATTTTAACAGAAATATTACAGCTTGACAAATCACCCGTTACAATTAGAATTAATTTGATGGTAACCGGAAAGATCGACCAAAATCTCGGCCTGCATATGATAATAGATTGCTACGACTGCGATGAAGCAAAATTATCAGATCCGGCTATGATAACCGAATCGCTTGATGTGTTTTCCGAAAAGATCGGGAATAAAAAGCTTATGCCGCCTTATGTCTTTAAGTTCAATGGGAACAACCCGCAGGAACATGGCATCACAGGGATCGTGCTCTTGGTCGATTCACATATAACCATCCATACTTTCCCGGGAAAAAAACACGCATTTGTCGATATATTCTCTTCGAGGGATTTTGACACCGACCATGCCGTCTCCTTTATGACCACGCTGTTTTCCGCAAAGGCCCACGATGAAAAAATTCTTAGAAATTGACAAGGGATCTTCGGAATATAACAATTCAAAATTTGTAATAATTCCCTGCCCTCATGAGAAAACGACATCTTACGGAAAAGGTACCAAGAACGGACCGAACGCAATCCTTACAGCATCCCAAAATGTCGAAAACTTCGATGAGGAACTGGAATTTGACCCATCTAAAAAGTCAGGTATCCATACTATAAAATATACATCTATCGCAAATCTGGGGGAAAAAATTTCCGCGCTTATTTCCGATAACAAAATTCCAATAATTCTCGGCGGAGAACATTCTTTAACCTCATTTGCCGTTAAAGCTGCCAAAGAAAAATATAAAGACTTATCAGTCCTACAATTTGATGCCCATGCTGATCTGCGAGACTCGTACAAAGGCAGCAAATTAAGCCACGCAAGCGCCATGAGGCGCGTTATAGAGTTGTGTCCTCTTGTCCAGGCTGGAATTAGGAACATATCGGAAGAAGAGTGGCTTTTCGCAAAAAAAGAAAACCAAATTGCAAATATCCATCTCGCACAGCATTTGGATGTCGTGAAAAAAATAATCTCTCAGCTATCTAAAAACGTATATATTACTTTCGATGTCGACGTGCTTGACCCGTCCATCATGCCATCAACGGGAACGCCGGAGCCCGGCGGCCTATTTTGGTACGAGATCTTGGATATTCTAAAAGAAGTCTGCACACAAAAGAATATTGTTGGAGCCGATTTTGTGGAACTCATGCCGATCAAAGGGATGCCCGCTCCCGATTTCACCGTTGCGAAGTTGATATATAAGCTAATAGGATATTTATCAAAATAACATGGAACGCCTTCAAAAATTCTTAGCCAATTCGGGCATTGCATCACGCCGCTCATGTGAAGAACTCATAGTCAAGGGCAAAGTCAAAGTTAACGGAAAAGTTGTTACAGAACTTGGGACAAAGATCGATCCGGAAAAAGATGCTGTTGAATACCACGGAAAAAGGATCGAGAAACCCAATAAAAAGTTATATATCAAACTCAACAAGCCCGCAGGATATATAACATCCTGCAGAAGTTTTGAAGGCGCAACGATATTCGACCTGCTCAAAGGAATAAAAAAAAGAGTTTATCCGATTGGACGGCTCGATAAGGATTCAAGCGGTCTTCTTCTACTAACAAACGATGGGGATCTGGCTTTAGAGCTATCCCATCCACGCTATGAACATGAAAAAGAATATGAGGTTGAAGCAGAATTCACATTATCGGACGGACAGATACAAACAATGCGTAATGGGATCAATTTGGTTGAAGGCAGAACGCTTCCCGCCGATATTAAAAAAACCGGAAGAAATACTTTCAAAATAATCATCCGCGAAGGCAAGAATAGACAAATTAGAAGAATGCTTAGGGCTGTGAATAATGTAGTCTCAAAGCTTAAAAGGGTTCGTATCGACAAAATAACACTCGAAAAACTCAAAGAAGGCGAATGGAAACGCCTTGATAAAGAAGAACTAACTTCTCTCGGCCTCAATTTATTGCTCTAAGCGTGAAATCTACGTCGATTTAATCCGATAAATATTTATGGAAAACAGAAACTCATTCTCAACGAACCAGCGAATAAATTTGCGGTTCCTCGTATTCCTTATGATAGCATCTAGCATTTTTGGTGGTATTTTCGGATATTTTTACAATATCGAGACCCCAAGCTATGAGAGCGTACGCCTATTGTACCTAAAACAAAAAGTTCTTGAATTCGCCGGAAAATATAATGACAAGGATGTTATTGTCGTCAGCAAAAAGGACCATTTGCTCTATTATTGTAAAAATGGAGACATTGTCACAAATGACAACTGGAATGGCTTTAAGATCACATTCCCGGTCAAAGTTTCATTAGCGAGCAAATATTATAAAACACCTGAAGGTGAAATGTTCATTGATGACAAGAACCCAAATAGCAGATATATCCTATTTTTGCACTTTAGTTATCCGGGGGCGTACGGGATCCACAGCGCGCAAACAAGATTAAGATCCTATCTTGAAGCGAACGAAAAAAAAGATCCCGATTTTGAGTTTGTCACAAAAAAGGACGATACAAGAGGCTGCGTTGCGGTGGAAAACAGGGTCATAAAGTATCTCTACGCAAAAGTTGAGCCGAAAACCCCAGTTCTAATTATGCCTTAATCTAACTTGCGCTCCGCCCCCAAAGTTGTTGACTTTCTGATTTTTGCACAGTATACTATATATAATGTGCAGAAAAGGCACTTTTTGAACAATATAAGATAAAAAATGATAAAAAACGCAATTTTAAAGCAAAAACAAGAAAAAGAAAGGCTTTTATCTCTTTCATACATCGAAAGAACTAAAATGAATGAAGCCCGGAAGTGGCTCGATTCCGATCTTATAAAAGTCGTATTGGGCCCGCGCCGTGCCGGAAAATCCGTGTTTTCATTAATGCTTTTAAAAAGCCATCCTTTCTCCTATTTTAATTTCGATGATGAGGCTGTTTCGGGAAACAATTTCAACTATGATGAGCTGCTGCAGGAGCTGTATGCCGCTTACGGAAAAACAAAATATCTCCTGTTTGACGAAATACAAAACCTTCCCAAATGGGAATTATTTGTCAGCCGCTTGCATCGGGAAGGTTACAACATGGTATTAACCGGCTCAAATGCAAACCTGTTAAGCAAAGAGTTGTCTTCTGCCCTCACAGGCAGGCATATTCCTATAGAGATACTTCCTTTCGACCTTAAAGAATACCTGCACGCCAAGCAATTTGAAGTTCCGCAAGACAATAAATTCCTCCCGGAAAAAAAAGGCCTCTTCTTGAATTTATTGGGACAATATCTTTTAAGCGGAGGCTATCCTGAAATAGCCGTTAAAGATCTTGATCCAAAAGAATATTTATCGGTTCTTTTTGATTCATTGCTTTTCAAAGATGTGGTCAAAAGGCATAAAGTCAGGTTTTCAGATCAAATAGATGCCCTGGGTTCGTATTTGATAAGTAATGTAGGTAACCAATATAGCCTCCGAAAATTAACCGCCGCATTAGGCTTTAAAAGTGGTGTTACATTGGAAAAATATGTAAGCTACCTGATCGAAGCTTATTTAATATTCTTATTGCATCGCTATTCATACAAAGCCGGGGAAAGGCTAAAGTCGCCAAAAAAAACTTATACGGTAGATAATGGATTTATAAGCGCAAAAGCGATCCAGCATTCTCCGGACAATGGAAAATTATTTGAGAACATGCTGTTTATTGAACTGGTAAGAAAAGGATTTGAGCCCAATCGAGAGCTGTTCTATTATAAGACTAGAAATGGCCGCGAAATTGATTTTGTATTAAAAAAAGGGGATGAGGTAATAGAGTTGATCCAGGTTGCATATGAATTGAATAGTTCGAGTACCAGAGAGCGGGAAATAAAGGCGCTACTCGAAGCGGGCCAAGAACTAAAGGCTGAAAAGCTAACAATCATAACCTGGGATGAGAAAAAAGAAATAACAAAAGGCGGCCAAAAAATAAGTTTTCTCCCTTTATGGGAAAAGCTGTTGTTTTGACAATAATTCCAGCATCTTACTTATAGTTTAACTGCCCTGGTCAATCTCGCTATTACTTTTTCTTTGCCTAATACCTCAACAACATCGTAGATCCCCGGCGATTCTACCCTTCCGGTCAGTGCCGCGCGGGCAGGATGAATAACAATACCAAGTTGAACATTTAGATCTTTTGCCAATTGTTTGAAGGCAATTTCTATTTCCGGCTTTGTAAACGGTTCGATTTTTTCAAGAACAGCTTTCAATTTACCCAACACCTCGCAGGCATTTTCGGCTTTAAGATATTCAAGCGCTTTAATTTCAAAATCCCAATTCTCGGTGAAAAAGTATCCGGTCAAAGGGACAATTTCGGGTATTATTTTTATCCTATCGAGGAATATTGTTACAACTTTTGTCATATATGCTAGATCTTTAACGCCAAAAGCATCAATAAGCAGAGGTTCGCACAGGTCGACAATCCGTTCAGGCAAAGCTGTCCGAATATAATGTCCATTCAGCCAATTTAATTTCTCCATATTGAACACTGCCGAGCTCTTGGTCACATGGTCCAGGTCGAATTTTTCGATCAATTGATCTCTTGTGAATACTTCTTCGTCTTTATACCCCCACCCTAGCTTTGCAAGATAATTAATAACCGCTTCCGGAAGATATCCCATATCCCTGTAGGCGATGACGGATGTCGCGCCATGGCGTTTTGAGAGCCTTGTCTTATCTTCTCCCAAGATCATCGATATGTGGGCGAATTTGGGCGGCTCAAAACTAAAAGCCTGGTATAAAAGCATTTGCCGCGGGGTATTTGAAAGATGGTCGTCTCCGCGGATGACATGCGTTATTTCCATAAGATGATCGTCGATAACCGCGGCGAAATTGTAAGTTGGAAACCCGTCGGATTTTAGTATTACGAAATCATCGAGGACATCATTATCAAATGAGATCTTTCCGCGAACAAGATCGTGAACCTCCGTCTTCTCCCCCTGCGGCATCCGGAATCTCACAACACACGGCTTATTTTCCGATAAGTTTTTGGCAACATCAACGTCGGTTAGTTTTCGGCAATTATTATCGTATTTTGGAGCCTCTTTCCTAGCTTCGGTCTCTTCTCTTTTTTTGGCTAGCTCATCGGCAGTACAAAAACAATAATAGGCTTTCTTTTCGGAGATAAGTTTATTGATATACTCTTTATATATTTCCAGCCTTTCGGTTTGAAGATACGGCCCAAAATCGCCGTCGGCTTTTGGCCCCTCGTCCCAATCAAGCCCAAGCCACTCAAGCCCATCATATATCGCTTTAACGGCCTCGCCTGTTGATCTTGTTTGGTCTGTATCTTCTATTCGAAGGATGAATTTCCCTTTATTATGCCGAGCAAAAAGCCAGTTAAAAAGGGCGGTTCGTGCGCCGCCCACATGCAGATGGCCTGTCGGGCTTGGGGCAAACCTTACGCGAACCATCATTTATTTCGCCTCCGTCGATAAAATAATATAATTCACGCGCTCGGGATAAGCCATGCCGATCTTTGACGCCAATTGTTCGATCTTGGGCAGGGCTTCTTTTTGCGCCAATATGTACGACAAATCCCTAAAGTCGCTTTTCATTTCCTTATATTTTAATTTCAAATTGGTCACCTCGTATTTCAGCGCGACGCTTTGCGTAAAAATATAGAGGTGCAGCAATACAAAAGAAAGTAAAATGCCGCCCATATAAAAATAGATCATGTTTTTTCTGCGCATCGTAATTTTGCACTTCTCGCCCTGGGATTTGCCAATATTTCTTCTTCGCTCGGCAATATCGGCTTCTTAGTGATTATCTTAAGTATACCATTTTTGTGGAGATCCCGGAAAAACCATTTAACGATCCTGTCTTCGAGTGAATGGTATGAAATAACGACGATCCTGCCGCCAGGATTAAGCTTTTCGACAGCAGCAGAAAACCCCTTCTTCAAACTTTCAAGCTCATGGTTGACTTCTATTCTTAGTGCTTGGAATATTCGAGTGACGGATTCCCGCTTCTTCCAGGTAGGGATAGCTTTTTCGATGATATCTTTTAGCTGAAAAGTGGTTTTAATCGGGTTCGCGTCACGCGTCTGCCATATCGCATTGCTTACCCTCTTAGAAAACCTCTCTTCCCCATATTCAAAAAAAATACGCGTAAGTTCTTCTTTCGAGTACCCGTTCACGACGCTGTAAGCCGTAAGCTGTGAGCCTTTATCCATGCGCATATCGAGAGGCGCGTCAGATCTGATGCTAAATCCCCGAGATTCCTCGTTTATCTGATGGGAAGATATGCCTAGATCGAATAAAAAGCCGTCAACGGGCTTATTGATAAGTTTTCCAATATCAGAGAAATTTCCGTGAACATATTCAATGTCGCTATGTTCCTTTGTTTCTAAGTTTCTGTGTGCCTCTGCTAAAGCCTCGTTATCTTGATCTATTCCGATCAATTTGACATTTGACATTTGACATTTGACATTCTCGGCGTGCCCTCCCCCGCCGAGGGTGCAATCGACGTAAGTCCCGCCTTTTTTTAAATTGAGGGATTCTATTGTCACTATTGGCATTACGGGGTTGTGAAAATTTGACATACCTCTATTATATCGTTTTTCTGATATAATATGCTAATGATACTCGATGAAATCATAGAAAATAAAAAAGGCGAAGTTGCGGTATTGAAGGACCAGCTCAACAGGTTCATTAAGCTCCCAAATATAGAAGACCTGTTCCCGCCATTGCTCGATTTTGAGCCCGCAATAAGAAAGGACAAGATCAACCTTATCGCTGAAGTGAAGAAAGCTTCCCCGTCTTCGGGCGTTATAGTCGAAGATTTCGACCCGATCAAGATCGCTGAAACATATAAGAAATCCGGAGCAGCTGCTGTATCGGTAATAACTGACGCAAAATTCTTCCAGGGCATGCTCGCCTACCTGAAAAATATAAAAGAAACTCTTTCGATCCCGGTTTTACGCAAGGATTTCATTATCGATGAAGCCCAGATACTCGAATCGAGAATGGCTGGGTCAGATGCGGTTCTTCTTATTGCGCGGATATTAGATGCGAATCAGCTCAAGATGTTCCTTGAAAAAAGCGCATCCTACAAGCTGTCATCTTTAGTCGAGGTCCATGATGAAAAAGATGTTGAAAAAGCCCTTTCGGCCGATCCAAGGATTATTGGGATAAACAACCGCGATCTGGACACCCTTGAGGTGGATTTCAATACGTCATTCAATCTAGTATCAAAATATCCGGAATTAAGGTCAAAAGTATTGGTTTCCGAAAGCGGCATAAATTCCAGATCTCAAATAGATGAGCTTAAGTCCGCTGGTTTCTCCGCGGTTTTAATTGGAGAAAGCTTGCTCAAAAGCCGCGATGTCCCGCAAAAAATCAGAGAATTATTCGCATAAAAAAGGAACCCGATATTGCATCGGATCCCTTTTAGAGAATCTGAGACCAGTTAGCAACTCGGAAACCAGCGACTAAATCCCGATGTGGGAATCGGGACAAGCGTCGCGGTTTCCTCGTGGATTTTAGGAACCGCGAGCCGTGCCTACCGGCAGGCAGGGTTCACTCGCAGGTTCCTAACTAGTCTCAATCTACTAAAATTACTTGTTGATCTTTATTCCTGCTACGATAGTATCAATAACTCCGTCAATCTTTGCTTTTTCATCCGCGGAGAGCTTTTTTGTTTGGCCGGAGTTTTTATCTTCATATGACTTATCATAAATCCCATAAGCAATAACTATGTAACCCCCTTTTTGGGCAACATATATTGGCAAAGAAAAACCATCTCGAGATAATGGAAGCTGTGCCTTTTCGCCTGAAATGCCTGCAATATTTGCCGCTTGCCAGATTACCCTGAATTGAGTAGGATCGATCCCTTCTCCTACAGCTCCAAAGTAGGCAGGGTTGCCTCTACCACCCCCTCCACCAACAAAATATGACCATCCAAGATCAAGCCTTTGGTCCAGGTTTTTTCTTTCGTCGTAGCCAATAGCGCCGTCATATGCCTGATTTATATCATCTTTTATCGCATCATACAGGTTGGGGTAATCTGTAAACTTTGAAGCATCAAGGAGAAAGGCCTGCACGGTCACATCGCGCCCGTCAATTTTTCCGTACACGTAAGCTGAAAAATACTGCCTTCTTTCGCCATATCCTCCGCTAACTTTCTCATCATTGCCGCTCCACGAATCATCTGGAAATGCGATGGTAAGATTCCCTTTTGAGTCAGAAACGGAAGTCAACTTTCCTTCAATAACTGTATATTTTGGAGATTGGGCGAGAACAGTTCCCGCGTTCCATATAGGGATTGTTTCTGTTTGCCAACTTGAATTCGTTTTATCCCAATATGTATTATATTTCTCGCCTGTTTTCTTGAATATCTTTAATTGAACATCGGCTGTAATTTTATCCAGCTTCTGCTTCATCGGAACATCCACGAAATCTTTTCTTCCAAAACTTCCGCCATATGGATCTTTTATATCCTGTAAAAGATCCACGGTTATTGTATTTGAATCCTTCCAATTATCCGGAAGGTCTGGCCTGTCATAATATATTGAACCCTTTATGTCAAGATGGGAAAGCGTTAAGAATACGCTAGCCTGATCGAATTTGTAGGCGCCAAGTTTTTTTGGAAGAGTGATCTTTGCCTGAAGGGATTGTATATCCGAGCTCTTGAAACTTGACGGGGCTGGCGACCCGTTCAATAATAACGTAACCGTTCCCGCAGCATGAACCGAAGACGCCAAAACGAACCCGATTAACATCGAAAACACTAAACAAAGAAACTTTTTCATATTATCCCCCCCCGATTGAATTTTGTATATATTCTACACTAGACTTGCCCTATGTCAAGAGCAATAAATATGCTATTATTAATGTATGAAGCTTCGGCTTTATATCCTATTTTTTCTTCTATTTTCAACCTCATGCGCACATGCTATGGGGACTGCGCCGCAGATCGAATCCACTCTTGAGGCAAAAGATATATCTATCATATATGTCCAAGAATTTGGCTTCCCGGGCTCCGGCGATGCCCAGTTTTATTTTCCTCAAGACGTTTATGTGGCAACGATCGGAGACATTACAACGGGCCTTGGCAACATTTTTGTGGCCGATACCGGCAATAACAGAGTACAAAGGCTCGACAGCAACGGAACCTATGCCTACCAGTTTGGGAAGTTCGGTTTTAGCGCTTCACAGTTTAATACTCCGACAGGCATTGTCGTCGACTTCAATCATTATGTATATGTCGTGGACCAAGAAAACCATAGGATACAGAAATTTGACATAAGAGGCAACCCGCTGCTGCAATTCGGAAGCTATGGAAAACAGAATGGACAATTCATCAGGCCCGCGGGGATCGCGATCGACAGCACCGGCATATTATATGTAGCAGATTCCGGCAACGACCGGATCCAAAAATTCGACGGCAGCGGCAATTTCATAGAAACAGTCGGAGGCTTTGGATTTGGAGCCGGATTTTTTGATTTGCCCGCTGATGTTGCTGTCGACTTAAACCGCGATATTTATGTCGTGGATACGGGAAACAACAGGATACAAAAATTGGATATTTTCGGTAAACCTGTCTTTTCATTCGGGAGCGCCGGTCGCGGGGCTTCCGAATTCGACAGGCCCCGGGGTATCGCAGTTGATAATAAATATATATATGTGGCCGATTTTGGGAATAATCGGATTGAAATCTTCGACAAAAAAGGACGATATATATTAGCTTATGGCAGTCGAGGTTACAAAAGCGGGGAATTCAATGGGCCCGCGGGAATTTCGCTTGGCTCAAATGGCGAGATTTATGTCGTAGATTCCGGCAACCACAGGATTGAGCAATTTAAACTCATAAGCAAATGATGTATATATGCCTTTTTGCAGGATCGCTCTTTCGTTCCTGATCCTTATTGCAATAAGCGCCCCAAAAATATTCGCTGATGAAGATCTGCGAAGATTGCCGTTCGACCGCGAATATAAAACACAGGAATTCAGCATTAGTTTTTTCCCATCATATCCGCTTGTTGTAGGTGAAAGCACAAAGATCGCGGTCAGAACCGCTCTGAAAGCCGAAAGCATTTCCTTGTCATTTGACGGGAAGAGCGTATTAGACCTAAAAAAAGAAGAGAACGCATGGCGCGCATCTTTCAATGTTGCCGATAAAGGCGAGGAAGGTTGGCGACCCCTCTATATTTACATAAAATACCAGAAGGATATTGAAAAGTCATTTTTTGACCAGCTTCTCGAACTTGTCCGGATCTCTAACGGCAAAAAATATACTACAGAGTTTATAACAAAAAGGATATGGTATCGGGCATTTAAGTCTCAAGACAGGCCGGCATCCCAAAGGTCATCGCCTAGAGCGGAACGGTCTTTGTTTAAATCCGCTTCAAAAGAAGCCTTTGGGCTCGAGCTTTCGCCGCAAACGGAATTTATATCGCAAGAAGCGCCAAGCCTCGTAATAAAAGGCAGCCGTGTGTTTTCTTTTTCACAAAAAAGCATCGAAGGGACGAAAGAGGGATTCTTGCCTGGCATTAACCGCGAAGAATCATTGAGGATAAATGTGTCGGGCGTGATCCAAAGCGCGGAAGTAAATGC
This sequence comes from Candidatus Saganbacteria bacterium, assembly GCA_016223245.1. Classification (NCBI taxonomy): domain Bacteria; kingdom Bacillati; species Candidatus Saganbacteria bacterium. Next base: position 45,048 of record JACRPL010000004.1, read on the forward strand.
GAATTTTTTCTCGACTTCGCAGATCGGAGCGACGCAAACAGCTTCAAGAGAGGAAAATGTCAGCATTCTTTTGAAAAAAGGGCCGCTTGAAGCATATTTCGGGGACTTTTCGCCGAACATCGACGACCTTGAATTTTCAAACATCAACAAAAAGCTTTCAGGTTTGCAGGTAAAAGGCGAAAACGACCGGTTCGGGTTCAAGGCAATAGCTTCGTCCCCAAAGGGACAGCCAAAAATAAAAAGGATGTACGGCGACAATACGCAGGGGCCGTATAATCTTGGCTATTCCCCTTTGGTCGTCGATTCCGAACAAGTGTACCTGGATGGGATCATTCAAAAAAGAGGGAACGATTATGAAGTCGATTACCAGGCAGGGACAATAACATTCAAATATAAGACGATAAAGAGCATATCGATCATCGAAACTTCTTTCGACCTAAGGGATACGCCCTATCAGCATTCCACGTATGTAATAAGGGGCAAGGCCTCTCCCTCCGGCAATTTGAAGCTCGGCGCGACATATATAAATGACTCGGACCTTTTGAATAATGCGGCGGTCATCTCGCAAAATGTATCGCAGGAGCCAAAAAGCCACTACATATTCGGGGTGGACGGGACATACTCCGCAGGTGACATATTAACTATCGGCGGCGAAGCGGCATATTCTGTAAAAAAACAAAATATCCTTTCGAGCAATTCTACGGATGAAACAGGGCGAGCGGGAAAGGTCACCTTATCTTCCCAAATTGGCCCGATATCTATCGCCTCAAAATACAAAAAGATCGGGGCGCAATTCCTTCCCGCATCGGAAGCCTCGCCAAAGAAAAACCTGACGGAATATTCAAACCTTCTTTCTTTTAGGCCGAATGAATTATTATTTATCTCATCAAACGCCGACGAATCAAGATATTTGCAGGAAAATGTCAATTATAGGATCTTAAACAAAGGAATGCGGGCAAAATTGTCGTTAAAAAACCTGCCGTCCGCGGAATATACATTAAGCGACATATTGGAAAGCAACGACCCAGTGACAACACAGCCGATAGACCGGCTAACGGTCAGGAATTTCCTGGAACTTCAACACTCGCTTGGGCTTGTTAAAATGAGTTTGAAAGGCGGGAAAGAAAAAAGAACGATAACGTCCCCGTCCGAAGAAGCAACAACTTATAAGACCTTAAATGCGGCCGTATCTCTGCTTCCTCAAGACTACTTTCAGGCTGCAAGCAATTTTGAGCTTAAAGAAACAAGCCTTCCAAGCGGCCTCCGCCCTATCACCAAAACATATATCGTCAATCTATCCGCATCCCCGAAAAGGGAGTACCTTATTGCTTCAACGCTTAATTATGTGGACGATGCGCAAGCAGGCATCAGCCAATCGACCGACCTATCCTTCAAAGCCGATCCGATCTCGCAATTAAAGACAACTGGAAAATACACGGTAAGCACCCTAAAAGAAACTTTTGGCTCAACTGAAGAAGGGATAAGAAAAGAAGAAGGATCGTTCAATCTTGAATTCCGCCCCCTCGATAAATTAAGGCTGCGCTATTACAACAAACCCAATCTCAAAGTATTGAGCCGGTCGCAAGGGGTCTCTTACAACAATCAAACACAGCAAATGGAAGCCAATATATTTATTTTTTCGGAAACCATGCTTGGATATTCCCTCCAATTGAACAATGGATATAATATCGACAAGAACGATTATCCCAATTATTCAAGAAAACAAAATATGCTCGACGGCTCAACTACGATATATTCGCTAAAAACCGCTCCGTTAAAATTTATGTCCTGCGAATTTAACTATATCCTGGATAACTCCAAAGCTTTGACGCTTACATCAACAAGCGAGCCGGCCTCATACAGCACAAGCAATGCCGGCAACAAAGAATTTGACGCGATCATAAAAACATCGCTTTCCGAAGTATTGGCGATCGACGGAAGCTATATAAGAAAAACTTTGAGAAGCGGATCGGGAGAGGCAATTGATAATGCGATTTCAAGTCTTGCGCAAATAGGCAGCCTCAAGCTCATATATAATTTGAACAACTGGCTTACAATAAGCCCGTCATACGCGTATTCGCAGACAACAAATTATTTGGCATCGGCTAATAATGAGATATATTCGATCCAGCCCGGATGCGGAATAATAATTAGGATCATGGACAAATTGAGGATCGACGGTGACTTCCAATATTCAAAGTCATATGCGGGAGCTGCAGCCGAAAAAACAAATTTCTCGGTCCGAGGGCGATATGATATGTCCGACATTGTGCACATAACGGCTAGGCTTGATACCGAGATCGGGAGATCCCCCGACTATAAAACCTCGGAGTTCTCGGGAATTGTTGAGATAAACCTGTGATATAATCGCCTTATGAAAACACTCGGAATCGATCCGGGAACTGCAATAATGGGTTTTGGCTTGGTAACTGATTCCGAAAGATCGCTAAAAGCTTTGGAGTTTGGCTGCATCAGGACCACAAAAGAAAACCTCCCTCACGAAAGGTTGCGTATCCTTTACGAGAAATTGGGAAAACTCCTAAAAGAACTTCGTCCCGATTGCATCGCTATCGAACGGCTCTTTTTTGCAACAAACAGCAAAACAGCGATTTCTGTCGGGGAAGCTAGAGGAGTGGCCCTTTTGGCTGCAGCGAGAGCAAAAGTTGTTGTAGCAGAATACACCCCTCTTCAAGTAAAGCTTGCGATAACAGGTTATGGGAAAGCGGATAAAAACCAAGTCGGACAGATGGTTAAGAATCTTCTCAAGCTTGAAGAAGTCCCAAAACCGGATGATACAGCCGACGCTCTTGCCATTGCCATTTGCCACCTTCACTCATATCATATAATATAGAGAGAAGATAAGGCCCTAAAGGGCCCAGGAAGTGATTGAGGGCTAAAAAAATGATTTCACATATTGTGGGAATACTAGATCAAATAGACTTAAATTCGATAACTGTCGATGTAGCAGGTATTGGCTATAAAATATTCGCAACGACAGCTCTTATAAACGAAATAGGCTCTATAGGCGATAAAGTAAAAGTTTATACCGAACAAATTGTAAGGGAAGACTCGAATTCTCTCTATGGTTTCAGGTCAAAAGAAGAAAGAAATCTATTTAACGCCCTACTTTCAGTTTCAGGAATAGGGCCTAAGAGCGCAATGTCTATCATATCAGGACTTCCGCTCGAAAAGCTTATTTCAGCGATATCCCAGGGCGATGCAACGCTATTATCATCAATTCAAGGTGTCGGATCAAAAACGGCCCAGAGAATAATAATAGAACTCAAAGAAAAAATTGGAAAAACCTATGGGATAAAGCCATCTGAAATTGGCAAAGGTATTTCTGGTGACACGACAATGATATCGGATGCGATATCCGCTTTAATAACGCTTGGATATTCGCCGCGTGAAGCGCGCGACGCGATAATGAAGCTAAATATCGAGAACGCAAAGAGTGTTGAAGAAATAATTAAATTAGCTCTGAAAAATCTGATTTAACGAACAAACCTGCGAGTAAACCCTGCCTGCCGGCAGGCACGGCTCGCGGTTTGTTTATTACAAACTTAATTGCTTCAAAACCCAATCTTCCGCCTGGCGCATAACCTTTCTGATCCATAATTTTTCAGGATTCATCGGCCTTACCATTATTGTATACATTCGAGCCCAGTTCCCGCCCAAAATATCCATAAATAACTGGTCGCCGATCACAGCCGTCTCGGAATTTATAACGCCCAGCTCTTTCATTGCGGAATTATATGAAAACGGCAAAGGCTTCATGGCATATGTCATATAAGGGATCTTAAATGTGCTCGCCACATGCTCGACGCGTTTTTCTTTTGAGCTATTAGACATCAAATAGATCGAAAAGCCTTTATCTTTTATCCCCTCGATGAACGAGAAAAGGACAGGGGAGATTTCTAGTAGTTCTTTTGGTAGAAGTGTTTCATCAAGATCCAAAATTAATGCTTTGATCCCTTTTTTCCGAAGAGTTGTGAAGTCAACTTGATATATCGAATCCAAATATTCATTTGGTCGAAAAGTTTCGAGAAAATTTTTAAAGTATTCGTTCATACAAGGTTCCTTTATATACCAGCGGCTAAACGCCGCGGTTAAAGTTAATCAAAGTAACCGCGAAGTTCATTCGCAGGTTAATTTGATTTCTCAATTTTCAACTTCAATCTTTTAATTAATTTCTTGAAATCATGGATAAAATCGGGAGAAACCAAGAACTGCAAGAATGCTTCATTGCCTTTTGGCGGCTTCGGCGTCCTCTGTGAAAGCATGCCCTGGTATGCGTCAAAAAAAGGCGCGTAAAATACAAGGTTCTGCTTTTTTACTTTTATAAAGAATTCTTTACAGTCTTTCATATATTATAAACCTGCGAATAAATTCGCGGTTAAAATAAAATCTGTAGAATTAATTCTACAGATTTTTAGGCGGAACCGAGACTTTAGTCTCAGGTTCCGTATTTTTTTCGTCCTTCCTCAAAAAGGTCTCCGCCATTGGAATCATACGCGACAATTACCGGGAATTTCGAAACTTCGAGTTTTAAGATCGCTTCTGGCCCAAGTTCGGGGAATGCGACCATCTCCGCGCTTATAACCTTCTCGCCTAGAAGCGCCGCCACTCCACCGGTTGCGATAAAATAGACAGCCCTATATTTTTCTAAAACTTTTTTAACATCGGGATTTCTTGGCCCTTTCCCTATTGTCGCTTTTATTCCTTGTGCGAGAAGCTCTTCATGAAATTTGTCCATGCGCGATGCCGTGGTAGGCCCAATTGTTGAAACCAAACTATTTTTACCCGGCGTTGGCCCCGCATAAAATATTATTTGGCCTTTCATATCGAATGGAAGAGGTTTTTTCTTCTCTATTAGTCCAATAATTCTCATATGGGCTAGATCACGAGCAACATATAGGATCCCATTGATAAAAACCCGGTCTCCAACTTTCAGTTTTGATATTTCTTCGTCTTTTAATGGAGCTTTTATAGTTATTTCCTGCCTGCCGGCAGGCATGGCTTCGCTCATAATATTATTTCTTTATACCTATTCGCATGACAACCAAAATTCACGGCAACAGGAAGACTCGCGATGTGGCATGGCGCTGTAATTATATGGACAGCAAGCGCCGTAATGTTGCCGCCAACGCCCATAGGCCCAACACCCGTTTTGTTAATTTTTTCGAGCATTTCTTTTTCAAATTCGGCTATTTCGAATGCACTATTATGGCTTTTTACCGGACGGATCAAGGATTTTTTAGCAAGATAAGCTACCGTATCGAACGATCCGCCAATTCCAACACCTACAATTATTGGAGGGCAAGCTTTTGGCCCGTTTTCTTTGACTTTTTTTACAATAAAATCGACGATCTCTTCTTTTTTTGCGGTTGGCAGGAACATTTGCACAAAACTCGCATTCTCGGCTCCCCCGCCCTTTAGCAAAACCGTAATTTTTATTTTATCCCCCGGAACAATTTCTAAATGAATATTTGCAGGCGTGTTATCATTTGTATTAACTCTGTGGAATGGATCGGACACGATTGATTTTCGGAGATCTTTGTATCCGAGGCTAACACCCTCATTGATCGATTCGGTGATATCCCCGTCCAAAATGTGCACATCCTGGCCCAATTCAACAAAAACGCATGCCATACCTGTATCTTGGCATATTGGCAGCTTCTTATGTCTTGCGATCTCTGCGTTTTTTATAATTTCAGAAATTATTTGGCGGCCAAGCGGGGATGTCTCGTGCGCTAGATCGTGGTTCAACACTTCCTCGAGGTCTTGCGGCAGGTCATACGCCGCAAGCGAACACAAGTTCGCAACGGAAGCTTTTATTTTTGAAGCGGCAATTTCTCGCATTTAAGCACTGGTATAATTATACTCCAATTATCACGAATTTGGGTTGTCACTTATTACTCTAATTGGGAGGTCTCTAATTCCTCAAATTATCACTTATTTACATAAATCCGAATTAGAGTAAATTTGCGTTAATTCGGGGGATAAGGGTATGCCTCAATTCGAATAATTGGAGATAAGTAAATTAGTGATAATAAGTGACGCCACTCCCATTCGAGTTACACAGGCAGTTTGTTGCAAAGTTTTTTTACGGCCTTAGCCGATGTTTGGAGCTGTGATAACTCGTCAGCCGTTAGATCGAGTTTAACTATTTCTTCAATGCCATTTTTCCCGAGTTTGGCTGGAACTCCGAGATAGACATCGTTTATTCCGTATTCGTCGTTCAAGTATGCGCAAACGCCTAGGACTTTCTTACTGTCTTTAACGATCGCTTCGGTCATTTCAGCGGCGGAACTTCCTGGCGCATAATATGCGGAACCTGTTTTTAAGAGTTTAACTATTTCCGCCCCACCATCTCTCGTCCTTTGAACGATTGCATTGATCTGCTCCGGAGTTAAAACTTCCGTTAATGATTTCCCATCAACAGTTGAAAGTCTTGGGATCGGAACCATAAGATCTCCATGGCTGCCCATGACTTCCGCATAAACATCTTTAAGGTCGGCATGTAGAGCTTCAGCGATGAAGAGTTTCATTCGAGCCCCGTCCAATACAGGAGCCATACCAATTACCCTATTTGGCTTAAAGCCCGAAAGCTTTAGTGCGTAATAGGTCATGGCATCCAGTGGATTTGTGACTATTATTAAAATAGCATTCGGAGAATTTTCTTTTAATGGTTTGACTATTGAAGCTAAGATCTCGGCATTTTTTGCGATAAGATCGTCGCGGGACATTCCAGGTTTCCTCGCAAGTCCAGCTGTAATAACTACAACATCGGAGCCTTTGGTATCTTTATAATCGTTTGTGCCTTTGATATTAGCGGTGAACCCATCAACGGATCCTGCCTGCATCATATCAAGGGCTTTGCCTTGAGGGAGTCCTTCAACAACGTCAATTAATACAATATCTTTGAATCCCTTTTGGGCTAAGCGATATACGCACTGCCCTCCGACATTCCCTGCGCCGACTACAGTTATTTTTGGCATAGGTGTATTTTAGCATGGATTCCTCATATTCTGCAACAGACCCATGAATTCTATTATTATTTCCATCACTTGACAAATCAATTAAATTGCATCATTATTGGAGTCAATTATTCCATTTTTAGACCATATATGGAGGGATTATGAGCAATATTAAAAGGTCTTTCGTCCCGCCCAACCAAAGCTTCTTCTTGTTTGGCCCTCGCGGAACAGGAAAATCTACATTGGTAAAAGAATTCTTTCCCAATTCTTTTTATGTTGATTTCCTTCTTCCGGATTGGTTTAGGCGCCTAAGCTCCCGCCCGGAGGAGCTCCTTGACCTATTATCAGGAAGAATTGGATCGCAAACAGTTGTTTTGGATGAAGTGCAAAGGGTGCCGGAAGTTTTGAGCGTTATTCACAAGCTAATAGAAGAAAAAAAAGGCTTTCAATTTGTACTGACCGGCTCAAGCGCAAGAAAACTTAAAAAGGCCGGCATAAATCTTTTGGGCGGGCGCGCCCTGATGAAACATCTCCATCCCTTTACCGCACCGGAGCTAAAAACTCTTTTTAATATTGATAGCGCGATCCAATTTGGCCTGGTCCCTGTTGTTTTAGCTGGAGATAACAAAGAAGAATCTTTAAAAGCTTACATTGATCTATATATCCGAGAAGAAGTTAAAATGGAAGAATTGACAAGAAATGTCGGCAATTTCTCGAGATTTCTGGAAATTGCGAGCTTTTCACATGGTTCCATATTAAATCTTAGCAATATAGCAAGGGAATGCCAAATAGGGAGAAAAACAGTTGAAAGTTACATAGATATTATCGTGGATCTTTTGATCGCGTTCAAAGTCCCGATTTTTTCGACCAAGGCAAAAAGGGTGCTTTCGAATCATCCCAAACTGTATTTCTTTGACCCGGGCGTTTTTCGCATGCTTCGCCCCCATGGCCCGCTCGATAAAAACAGCGAACTTGCCGGCCCCGCGCTTGAAGGGCTAGTAGCGCAACAATTAAGGGCTTGGATGGACTATAAAAATATGGACGCAAAACTTTTTTTCTGGAGGACTTTATCCGGGAACGAGGTTGATTTTATTGTTTATGGAGAAAACACATTTCTAGCGATCGAGGTCAAAAACACCGCCATAATCCACCCGAAAGACACAAGCGCCCTCAAAGCTTTCGGGCAAGATTATCCTGAAGCAAAACGAATATTCTTATATAGAGGGAAAGAAACATTCACGAAGGACAATATTTTATTCCAACCTTGCGAGGAATTCTTAATAAATTTGACTTAACGCCTCCCCGACATTCACGGCACCAACTACAGTTATTTTTGGCATGGGTATAGTTTGGGACCGCTGAAAAACCCCTAAAAAGAACCTGCGACTGAAAGTCGCGGTTTCTTTTTTTTCTGCTCCAGTTCTTCCTCCAAATATGAGAAAATAAAGCAACACAATATGGAGGTGTTGTTTTATGATCAAAAAAGAGACGAATCCTTCGGTAACCTCCGTGGATGTCTGGCTCTCACACACGGAAAAGAATTGGGATAGACACTGGCTAAAGAAAGTATCCGAAAAAGTTAATTGGAATAAGTTCGGCTATCGATTCGAGAAATTATATGACGAAAATAATGGCCGGCCTGCCTGACATCCGATTATCATTTTCAAAGCGCTCCTGCTGGCGCAGTGGCACGACTTAAGCGATCGAGATTTGGAAGAAGCGCTAAACGATCGGATCAGTTTCCGAAAATTCGCCGGGCTCAAGTGGGAAGAGCAAGCGCCTGATGCTTCTACCTTTGCCGTCTTTCGGGAAAGGATCCGCCATAAAAGACGGCATTCACGACAAAGGTTTTAGAAATCGGCCATTGACCCAAGTCCAGATCGCCAGAAACAAAAGCATTTCCAAACGTCGGAGCATTGTCGAGGGTGTTTTTGGTTCTTGGAAACAATTGTATGGCTGGGTTAAGACTAAGTATTACGGCCTTGAGAAAAATTATCTTGCCGCAACTCTGACCGCACTGAGTTGGAATATGAAAAAATGGGCTTTTTCATCAGCGTAGAAAATCAAGGGCGTAGTATGTCCAGAATCAGAAATTCGAAGAAAATGCCCTGATAATCAGCAGGAAAACGGCTTCGTTGGCTTAATTTTTACCCTTTATCCATTAGACGAGAACTTTTTCGCTACTTTTTCATCACTCCCATTTTATGAATTCATAGGCCGAAGTTATTACTTTAGGTACTTCCATTCTTTCCTCTCAATTTTCCGGAAGTGTAAAAGACTAAAAGTATAAAGAGTAAATTATTATATGTCCTCGACAAGACGGACCGCATCGCTGCTACAACGATCCTCTGGACCGTTGAAGTCGCGGTAGTCGCTGCCCAGGTGACGGAGAACATAAGTATCGCCAGAATATTTAGTTTCTGTCCAAGTCCAGTTGTTTCCTGACAATTGGTCTCTAGCCTTTGACCATTCATTTTCAGTTTGAACTCTGAATTTTCTGCCGGTTTGGGCGCTCAACCATTTGGCAAATTCTCTAGCATCCAATAACCTTACATAAGTTAGGGCTGTTTCCGCGGCTTTAGGCTCATCAATAAGAGCTTTAAGCTTATCGGCGTTATGGCCGATGATTTCATATCCTTTCATCACTTGTTTGAACAAACCAACAGTAACTTCAGGCTTCATAATGCTAAGCTTCTGTGAAAGGGCGATCATTTCTGGAAGTGCTATTTGTCGAGTACCGCGCAAAGCTATAAGTTCAGCCAAATTCGATAAATCGTCTCCGGCTCTTATTCTCCTAGGATCGCCTGCTAATGTTGCTCTTTGCCTTAATGCTCCCCAGTTCCTGGTTTCCCCTGCTCTTAATTTAACTTCAAAACCTGCCATTTTATTTTCCTCCTATTTACCTTTACCTCGACATCAATTCTTGGTACAATTAGAACATAAGCTCATAACCTGCGGCTGAACGCCGCGGTTATTCGTGCTTTATGCCCTCCTGATGAGACCTCTGAAAAATCAACCCATTTTCCCATGGATTATCTTTTTCTTTTTGGCCCGCATATATATCGACAGCCCCCCCGAAAATTTTACTTTTTTGAAAATATTTTTTTTAATTGGCTTGATGGCTTGTAGCATGATGAAGCACCAATTTCAACAAGTTAGTTCAGGTCAAACTTTGGGCGTTTAATATTTTCTCGATTAATCGCAGAATTAATCCCTTTTGTTCGGAAAAAGCCTTCACGGCCTGCCATTTCAAATCAAGATAGCGGTGGGCCAGCCGGTTTCTCTGCACCGCAAGCTTTGCCAAATTTTTTTGGCTTTCAAGGTCAAATCCAAATAAATCAGCCGCTTTGCTTAGCACCTCGCTGTAATTTTCAGCAGAAATCCCTTTTTCGGCCAAAAGCGTTCCGCAAACTTCGATCAGGGCTGTTAAAACATTTTCAACCGTCCTATCAACCAACTTTTGGAGTTTTATGTCTTTTTGGTACTCTTCCCATGTTCTCGCGCCGTAGTCATTTTCATATTCTTTCATTTCGTTCGCAATAAAATGCAATGAATCCCCTACTCTTCCTTTTGCGTAAGAAAACTCCGCCATATTACACCCCTTTTAATATATTTTTAGCCGCTTCAAGCTGAAGCCGGCCGCCGAAAAGATTAAAATCTTCCATATTAAACAAGGCGGCATTGTAAAGGCCGGAATAAAGCTCTCTGTTTTTCATATACAGTGGGACGCCCAAAACAATGGCATTATAATAAAGGAAAGGCTTTCTGAAATCATTGTATATCGGTATAACATCAACTTGCTTATGGGTTTCAAGCTCTAAATCAGTTGCGATATCCGCCGCCATATCGGCGGTTTCCTTGTCGGACATTGCTCCGTTGGGAAAAACGACGGCGATGTCAATATCGGATTCCTTTTTAACAAAACCTCTTGCGAATGACCCAAAAAGAAAAGCCGAATTTATGCCGCATCTTTCAGAATTTTTCTTAAAGTACTTTTTTAGCTTGGAAAGGACCTCGAATTCTTTCATTGTAAAGATATTATACTTTAAAACCATCCATGTTTCACTATGAATTTATATTCCGAAATAAAAAATAGCCCTTATCTGCATAAAATTTTTCAAATATCCTTCAGATAATAATCTGGAAAGTTTCTATGTCGCTGTGTTCCTATGTCACTGAGTTTCTGTGTCTTAAGACACAGAAACAAAGAAGCATAGCGACAAAGAGACAAAGTGCAATTTTTTATTTTAAGGAGAAAACAATAATGTTAAGAGAACTTTTTAGCCCCCTGTTATAATTGGACTAACTGGAAAGAGAGTTTTAAGGGGGTTCAGGGAATGACGCACAGGAAATGGACGGCGGAGGAAAAAATGTCAGTTGTGCTGGAGATGTTTAGGCAGGCGCGACCGGTAACGCACGCGCAGGCGTACAAATGGCGGGATGAGGCGCTGGCCGCGCAAAACCGGGAGATCCAATTGACCACGGTGTTGGAGCCGCAGATCTCGCTCTTGTTGGTGCTCGGGTTGAAGAAGGAGGCCTTCTCGCTGTCATTTATGCAAATAGCGTTGGGAGTGCAAGGATAGCTGAATCTCGCATCAGAAATGCTTATACAATTGGCGATGAGCAAATTATACCTCCCGAATTGATCAATAAGATTATTTTGTAAAAGTGAAATTTCGGTTTGGATCTGACGATATATATGTAGAAAGATTGTTTATGCTGAGCCTGTCGAAGCAATTGCCTCTTATTTGGTTAAAAAGAGCCCGAGCCTGTTCGGGCTTTTTTGTTGCTTAAGTCTCCTTAGAAATTCTCTCAAATTCTTCTAGGCTTAAAGTCTCTGCTCTTCTTCTCGAATCGATGCCAATCTTTTCGAAATCAAGATTGTATTTTTTTAGCGTACTTCGTATCATCTTGCGGCGCTGGGAAAAAGCCGCACGCACAACTTCTTCTTTAATATCGTAACGCAAATGTTCCAATGGTTTGAGTATAAGAACCGCCGAATCTACATTAGGCGGCGGATAAAACGATCGTCTTGAAATATGAGATGCGATCTCAACATCCGCCCTGTTTTGGACAAAAACACTGAACGACCCGAACTTCTTTGTCCCGGAATTGGCGCATATTCTTTCCGCTACTTCTTTTTGCACCGTTAACACAATACGCGTCACGTGTCTCGCGTCTCGCATCTCGTTTAAAAGTTTTTCAATAATCGGAGAAGTTATATAATACGGAACATTCGCAACAACTTTAGTAAATGGGCGATCTATCAACCACTCCAAGAAATCGGCATGGACGAAATTGACATTTTGAAAATTCGATAAGACTTCTTTAGTTATCTGTATCATTTCGCGGTCAAGATCGAGCGTTGTTACATGCTTGGCTTTTGAAGCCAAAGCTTGTGTTAATACGCCAAGCCCGCACCCGATCTCTAACACATCATCATCAGGAGTAAGTTCTGCGGCAGCAACAATTCGATCTAACGCGGCTTGATCGACAAGAAAATTTTGTCCCAATCGTTTTTGAGCGTGTCGGTTGTATGCGGAAAGTAATTCTTTAGTAGTTCTTAATAAGTCGTTCATTTGACATTTGTCATTTGAAATTTGTCATTTATTCGCGCGGGCAAACGATGCCGCAACTTTTATGGCCTGTATCATACTGCCCGGGTTAGCATCCCCGCGCCCTACTATGTCAAAACCTGTCCCGTGATCGACTGATGTGCGAATAAAAGGAAGCCCCACCGTGACATTTACAGATTTGTTGAAAGACAAAAGTTTAAGAGGAATAAGGCCTTGATCGTGGTACATGGCAACTACGATATCGAAAGCTCCGGCGGATGCCAAATTAAATATTGCATCGGGAGAAATTGGGCCTCTGACATTGATCCCCATTTTTTTTGCTTCATCAACAGCGGGCTTTATTATTTTTATTTCTTCCGACCCAAAAATGCCGGCTTCGCCAGCGTGAGGATTAAGTCCTGCAACACCTATCTTGCCTTTTTTTCTTTTGGCTTTACTTAATGCGTCATTCGCCATAATAATTTTTTCCAATACGTTGGCTTTATTAATGCTTCGCGATACGGATTTCAAAGGCAAGTGTGTTGTAACGAGTATTACCCAAAGTTTGTCGGAGACGAACATCATCCCGTATTTTTTTGTCTTGGACTTTTTAGCGAATATCTCGGTATGGCCTTGGAATTTGTACCCGGCTTTGTGAATAGCTTCTTTATTTATTGGCCCAGTTGTAATGCCATCGATTTTTTTACTAAGCGCCAGCTTTGTCGCCTCTTCGATATATTGAAACGAAGCTTTTCCGCACATGGATGAAACTTCTCCCAATTTCAGCTTGTTCATATCGACATTATCGAGATCCAGCACATCGATCTGATTTCTTTGGAATTTGGCGTCTTCGATCTTTTTTATTGGATTTACGGTAACTCCCGGCAGATGTGCGATCTTTATCGCGTATTGGATCACTTTTCTGTCGCCTATAACAACGATCCTTGCAACATTTGTAATCTCGGGATTTGTGGCAGCCTTAACAGTTACCTCTGGCCCAATTCCAGATGGGTCTCCCATAGTGATCGCAATTATCGGTCTATTCATGCCTCACCTATTTGTAGGTTATATTCGCTTTTTTGATGCGTTCGAGAGCTTCTCTTATTCTGTCTTCTGATGCTACAAGCGCTATCCTCACGTATCCTTCGCCGATATCGCCGAATGCGACTCCGGGGGAAACAACTACTCCGGCCTTTTCTATGAGGTGCATCGTAAATTCGGTAGAATCAAATCCCTGCGGGACCGGTATCCAAACATAAAGTGAAGCTTGTGGCTTTTTGACGTTCCAGCCCAAGGAATTTATCCCGTCAACAAAAACATCCCTTCTTCTTTGATATGTGGCACGGACATTATCCATGTAACCGTTCTTATGGTTGAACGCGACGATCGCGGCTTTTTGTACGGCCGTGAACAGGCCGTAATCCAAATTTGTTTTGATCTTTCTTAAGCTTTCGATCAATGTTTTGTTCCCGACCGCAAATCCGCATCTCCATCCGGGCATCCCGAATGTTTTTGATGTTGTGTGGAATTCGATAGCGACATCTTTTGCCCCGGGGATCGAAAATATTGAAATGGGTTTGTTCCCTTCGAAATAAATTTCGGCGTAAGCGAAATCATGGGCCAAAATAATATTGTGCTTTTTGCAGAATGCGACCGCTTCCGCGAAAAACTCCTTTGTTGCGAGAACTCCTGTCGGGTTTGTAGGATAGCTCAATATAAGCATTTTTGCTTTCTTGATAACATGCGGCTCGATCAATTTGAAATCCGGAAGATATCCTCTATGCTCGGTTGTCGGAAGGATTATCGGTTCGCCGCCGGCTAATATCGGGCCTCTGAAATGGGCGGGATACGCGGGCATAGGGACCAATACCGCGTCCCCGGGATTTATATACGCGAATGAAAAATGGACAACGCCTTCTTTTGACCCAATAAGCGTTACAACTTCATCTTTGGGATCGATATCAATATGGTATTGCCGCTTGCACCAATGCGCGCAAGCTTCTTTGAATTCGGGAGCGCCTTCAAACGAAGGATACCGGTGGTTTTCCGGATTTGATACGGCTTCGCATAAAGCCGATACAACATCCGGCGGCGGCGGGATATCGGGGTTTCCCATGCCGAGGTCGATCAGGTCTGCGCCTTTTGCCTGCATTTCCGCTTTGATCTTATCGAGTTTCGCGAAAACATAGACCGGCAGCTTTAATAACCTTTCTGATTGTTCGGGGAGCACAAAATTTCCTCCGCTTTGTATGAACTTCTGACAAATGGCCCTGAAAATACTTTTTCAAATCCGAGTTCTCGGCCTATACGGGAATACCATTCAAATGTTTCGGGTTCGACAAATCGAGATACCGGAAAATGTTTGGATGATGGCGGAAGATATTGGCCGATCGTCACAATATCGCAAAAAACTGATCTTAAATCCCGCAAAAGAGAAATTATCTCTTCATCCGCTTCTCCCAATCCTACCATAAAACCGGACTTTGTGTAAATAGAAGGTGACAGCTTTTTGGCCATTTCAAGCAATTTTAACGACCTTATATAATCGGCTTGAGGACGGACTTTGGGATAAAGCCTGGAAATAGTTTCGACGTTATGGTTTAGGACGAACGGCTTGGCATCTAAGACTGTTTTTAACGCCGCTTCATCTCCGCAAAAATCAGGGATTAAAACCTCGATTTTGGAAACCGCGACGTTCAGTCGCAGGTTTTCAATAACTTTTGCATAATGCGCTGCGCCGCCATCCGGCAGATCATCTCTTGTGGCAGAAGTTACCACGACATATTTTAATCCGAGTTTTTTTACCGCGTCTAGAACTTTTTTGGGCTCGTCGGGATCGACTGTTTGAGGAATGCCGCCCGCTACCGCGCAAAAAGAACAATTCCTGGTACAGACGTCGCCCAATATCATAAAGGCCAAAGAATGTTTTTCAAAACACTCGCCCAAATTCGGGCAATGCGCCTCTTCGCAAACCGTATGGATAGATGGATCATTTAGAAGCGCTCGGATTTTTACAAGATTTCCGTGTTTAGATATCTTCTTCAATAAATGTGATGGGTAACGCAATAATTTACGCCAATTTCAGTTTTTTTGCCATTTCATCGGGGTTTCTGGAATTTTCGATCGCGGCCTCTTCGGAAATTAACTTTGCCCGATATAGGTCTTTTAACGCGTTATCCATGCTTACCATCCCAAACTTGCTTCCCGTTTCGATCGTCGAATACAAGTCTTGGGTTGCGGATTTGCGGATGATGTTCCTGACGGCGCCGTTCGCGGCCAAGATTTCAACGGCAGCCACAACGCCGCTCTTATCTTTTTTCTGTAAAAGTTTTTGGGCAACGACTCCCTGTATCGTAAGTGAAAGCTGCAGCCTTATCTGCGCCTGCTGCGCCGGAGGGAATACATCTATCATCCTGTCTATTGCCTGAGCGGCGTCGGGCGTGTGGAGGGTCGATATGACCAAATGTCCTGTCTCGGCGGCGGTTATCGCGGTTTGGATCGTTTCAAGGTCCCTCATTTCGCCGACAAGTATCACGTCAGGGTTCTGCCTCAACACGCGCCTCAATGCCGACGCAAAAGTTTCCGTGTCGATGCCGACCTCGCGCTGTTCTACAATGGACTTTTTATTCGCATGAATGTATTCGATCGGATCTTCTATCGTAATGATATGGCATGGCCTTGATTGGTTGATAAGGTTTATCATCGAAGCCTGGGTCGTGCTCTTTCCAGCGCCTGTAACGCCGGTTACGAGGATTAGCCCTTGGGTCAAACGGCTAAAATCCTCTACGGCTTTCGGCATCAGCAATTCCTGCAATGTTGGTATCCTCGACGATAATCTTCTTATCGCGCAAGCGGCATTTCCCCGCTCGTAATGCACATTCACGCGGAATCGGGTTTCTTTTAATTGATATGCGATATCGATCTCTTTTTCTTTCTCGAAATCGGCCTTTTGTTCTGCAGAAAGCATTTGATAAATAATTTCTTTCGCTGTTTCTTTTGTAAAAGCCGGCTGGTTTGAGCGGACAAGGTCTTTGCTTATCCTGAAAACAGGAGGATTGTTGACAGTAATTATCAAATCGGAGGCATTTTGTTTGCCCATTATCTCAAGCAAGGCATCTATTTGCATATTTGACTACCCATTAAGGCTACTATATAATTTTGGGCAATGTTTGTCAATATATTCGTCTTCACAGCCGGCCTGATAGTCGGAAGTTTTCTAAATGTGTGCATATCGCGCCTTCCTGAAGAGAAATCGGTCGCCTATCCACCGTCCCACTGTCCAAACTGCAATAAACTCATCAACTTTTACGACAACATCCCTGTTTTAAGCTATTTAATACTTGAAGGAAAATGCCGCACCTGCAAACAGCCGATTTCTTTGAGATATCCCATCGTCGAATTGCTGACTGGTTTTCTTTTTATTCTAATAAATTCATTGTTGGGATTTGGGACCTGCCTGTCCGGCAGGCAGGTTTGGGATTTGGGATTTTATTTCTACGCTTCCTTTATTTCATTTCTACTCATCTCTTTTTTCTCCGATCTTGAAACGCAAATAGTCCCGGACCAGCCGTTCTTTGTGATCATCCCGCTCGCTCTAATATATAATTTTATCTCCGGGAACATTATTTCGTCCATGCTTGGCCTTGTTTCAGGATTTTCTATACTCTATACAATAGGATTTCTTGGAAAACTATATTACAAGAAAGATGTCCTGGGCGGCGGAGATATAAAATTAGCCGCCGCATTTGGAGTAAGCCTTGGATATCAAGGCTTATTCTTAGCATTACTGCTAGGATATTTTATTGGGGCCGCATCCGCGGCAATCCTTGTCATCCTCAAGAGAAAAACAATGAAAGATTACATCCCCTTCGCTCCGGCGCTTACAACCGGCGCGCTGGTTGCCCTTTTCTGGGGTAAATTTATTATTAATTATTATATTGCCAATTTCCTTTGAACTTGGTAGAATTAATTGATAAAAGATGCGAATTAGATTTTGGGCGATGTTATTGTTTGCAATTGCCTTATTTTATTTTTTATATCTTATAAGGGAAGACATATTACAGCGCAACGGGCTTATTTCGGAGCGTACTGCGCTTCTTGCAAGGATCAGTACAATTACGCAGAAGAACGATGAATTGTCGGACACCTTGGCAAAAAACGATAAAAATTTGGAAAGATTAGCCAGAGAAAGATTAAATATGGCCAAAAAAGGAGAAATTGTTTACAAAATATGCCGCTAGATATTGGCAGTGAAGTTGAAGGAAAGGTTACTGGAGTTACAAATTACGGCGCTTTTGTCGATCTTGGCAGCGGCAATGTAGGCTTGGTCCATATAAGCCAGGTTTCTGACACTTATGTCACGGACATCAACCAGCATCTAAAAGTCGGGGACATAATTAAAGTTAAAGTCCTAGGCCTCGTAAAAGAAGGCAAATACGACCTTTCGATCAAACTTGTCGGAAAACAGGCAAACCAAGGGTTTGCTGGAAGTTTCAAGGATAAGCGCAAGAAAGACGGCGGGAAAGAGAAGCCTCAACCGGGGTCGTTTGAAGACAAGATCACCCAATTCTTAAAGACCAGCGAGGAACGCCTCTTGGACATCAAACGCAACATCGAAGGCAAACAGGGAACCGCAAAGAAAAGACGCTGATTCTCTAAGCCCGGGTGCCCGCCAAAGGCGGATAAATTGGAATTGGTAGATTTACCTGCCGCAGGCAGGCGCAAGAGGCATGTTGCTTATCGGTTGCATAAACCGTGCCAGTCTATTGCGATATTTTAATATGTATTATGTTTATGTCCTCAAAAGCTTAAAAGATTCAAAACTATATGAGACTGGTTAGGAACCTGCGAGTGAACCTCGCGGTTCCTAAAATCTACGAGGAAACCGCGACGCTTGTCCCGATTCCCACATCGGGATTTAGTCGCTGGTTTCTGAGTTGCTAACCGGTCTCATACTATGATGCCGCGGTGGCGGAATTGGTAGACGCAAGGGACTTAAAATCCCTCGGTTGCATAAACCATGCCGGTTCGATTCCGGCCCGCGGCATTAAATGTAACCTTGTTGGAATTGAAACCCTTGAAACTACGGCCAAAATCGTCCAAATGTTAGGCGTTTCAATTGATGCGTTAATGAAATAACGAATTCTATCAGATTTTTATTGATAAGATAAAAAAAATAAATAAACCGTGCCGGTTCGATCCTGCCTGCAGAAATATTAACCTTTGCGCGAACCTTTTTCCAATCGCGGAGCGATTGACTTTCCGCCAGAGGCGGACAGGCACACGCGCCGAGCGCGTGGTGGCTTGAAACCCAATCGTACGCGCGGAGCACCTGCCAACG
>JACRPL010000005.1 GCA_016223245.1 Candidatus Saganbacteria bacterium
AGCTAAAAACCCAGAATTGAGCACGAAGAAGAAGGTGCGTACGCATTGATTTTTTGGACAAAAAACTCAAAAAGATATTTTTATTGTATTGTAAGACAGGCTGGCATGCTGTAAGAGGCGATAAAAATCGAGCTTGAGGTCGGGGGGCTTGACAAGTTATAATGGCATTAGCGAAGGAAGTTGGGAATTTCCCAAATTTAGGTCCGAGGGCACTGTTCCTAACTAGTCTCAACATGATATCTCTCTAATTACCATCAATTTGGCAATTATACTTGACATATTTAGTCTAATATGGTAACCTTATTATATGTTTAAAAGATATTACTCAGAAAAGCTCTTGGATTTGCTGGAACCAAACAAGGTGCTAGTCCTCTACGGCCCCAGAAGAGTTGGAAAAACAACTCTAATCGAGGAGTTTATCAAAGGATACAATGGCAAGGTTTTTTTAGGTTTTGGAGATGACGCCAAGACTAAAGATATTCTAAAAACCCAAGAGATCGAAAAGATCCGAAATTACTTTGGCGGCTATCATGTGATCATCATTGATGAAGCTCAAAAAATTCCCGACATTGGTCTGTCCCTCAAGCTGATTGTTGATCATCTCCCCAACATCAAAGTGATCGCCACCGGCTCTTCTTCTTTTGACCTGGCAAATAAAATTGGCGAGCCGTTAACAGGCCGACAAAGGATCATAAGATTGTTCCCCCTATCCTCGATGGAACTGAAAGAACAGTTTGGAGCAGTTGATGCAGAGAAACGCCTCGATGACCTATTGATCTATGGATCTTACCCAGAATTGCTGCTGAAGGCAAATTACAACAACAAAATGGAATATCTATCTTCATTGCGCGATTCGTATCTGTATAAGGATATTTTGGAATTGGAAAATCTTAGGAATTCCGACAAAATAGCCGATCTATTAAGATTGATCGGTTTTCAGATCGGCAACGAGGTATCGCTCAATGAATTGGGGAACGCGCTTGATCTAAGCAAGCAAACTGTCGAGAAATATCTCGATTTGCTGGAAAAAGCCTTTGTCATCATCAAGGTCAGGGGGTTTTCCCGGAATTTACGAAAAGAGATCTCGAAGACTGCCAGATATTATTTTTGGGACAATGGAGTGCGAAATTCCATCATCAATAATTTTAACAGCCTTGCCGCCCGCAATGATGTCGGACAGCTCTGGGAGAACTTTTTGTTCATTGAGCGGTTCAAGAAGAGAAGCTATCAAAACATTCTTTCCAATGTTTATTTTTGGCGGACCTACGACCAAAAAGAAGTCGATCTGGTTGAGGAACGGGAAGGAAAATTATTTGGCTATGAATTCAAGTGGGGCGATAAAAAGGCAAGGAAGCCAAAACTCTGGCTTCAAACCTATACAAACGCTACATATGAAGTGATAAACCGTGATAATTATTTGGGATTTATTGCTTAATAAATTAGGAGAAAACAATGTTTGACGGAAAACTTGGCGCGACGGTAATACATGACCCAAAAAATCCCCTATCGGGGATAGTTTCGGGCGCCGAACTTTTTTTAGACGGAACTCTAGGTGGATTGTCGCCCGATCAAAAGAAGATCATGGAAAATATCCAATTAAGCGCGAGATTTCTTGCCGACCAGTTGAGCGATCTTTCAAAAATAATAGAACTGAAAGAAGGGAATACAAAGATCGATAAGACGCAAAATACGGTGAGCGACTTGATGGCAAAACTTGCATGGCTTGACGGCTTCGCAGCCAAAGTCGGTTTCATTTTTGATTCGCCCACCAATGATGAATTGATATTTCTCTTTGGAAAGATTATCCAGATTCTTTTTGGAAAGCATCGCCGCATCGGCAATCACTGTTGGCTTGCTAAATCCATATTTTTTTTGTATGCCTTCCAGAACGGGCAAGAGAGTATGGCCCTCAAAAGTATTCCCTTCGAAAATATTGTAGCCAATGGGATAGCCATTCTGTCCAACCAGCAACCCCAGCATAATTTGAGGATTCTGGAATTTGCCGTCTTTAGAAAACCCTATTTTTCTTAAGTCGTCCTCATCTTCCGCCTCAAAATACAGAGTAGTCATATAAAGGCCACGCGCTCAACTGTTTCTTTGTTTTTATCACATAACTTATCCAGAAAACGATAAATCGCTTCTACTTGCACCTCGCTCGATGAAATATTAAGATCCGGCGGCAATTTTGAAACGGATATCGCGCATGATGGCGAAGAGGCCCTAAATAAGATCAAAAACAACCTCTACGACCTGGTACTCCTCGATATAGAAATGCCAAAACACGATGGGTACGAAATACTGAAAATTTCAAGGGAACTTTTCCCCCACCTCCCTGTTGTATTTGTTACAGGCAAAGGCAAACCAAACAAAATTTCCGAAAGCATAGCAAAGCACGGGCTTACGGCTGTCATTGAAAAGCCTTTTAAGCCAAAAGAGGTACTGGATATAGTTGCAAGATCGTTAAAACTAAAAAATTGATCCGTGTAAGCTGTGATTGTCAAATAATCGTACAAAAAATTAAAGGAGACGATGAGAACATGAACAACAAAAAATGCTTGCTGGCGATAGTGTTATTACTGCTTGGAGCCTGCCTTTCTTTTGCCTCTGTCCCCGCAAAAATGTCGTATGAAGGAAGGTTAACGGATAGCTCCGGCACTGCCGTTACAACCTCAAAAACGATCGATATCAGGATATACGACGCCTCAACTGCTGGAAATGTGGTTTGGGGGCCGGAAAGTTTCACTATAACACCGGACAGCCAAGGCGTATTCAGCTTAGTGCTTGGCAGCACCTCCCCTATTTCACCGGAAGTCTTCAGTAATTCTTCAAGATATCTTGATCTGACAGTCGCCGGAGAGAACATGTCCCCAAGGACGCAGATCGTATCGGCCGGTTATTCAAATATGTCGGCGGTAGCCCAAAGTGTTGAAGACGGTTCTATTTCTAACGCAAAAATAGCCAACAGCACAATTACAAACACAAAAGTTACCGCAAACCAATTCGTAAAAAATATCGTCGCCGGTTCCGGCGTCTCGGTTTCAGGCGATGAAGGATCGGGAACCGGGCAAGTAACATTAACAGTAACAAGCGTCAGCACAAGCGGCGGGACTGTAACACAAGTTAATTCAGGTGCTGGCTTAACTGGTGGATCAATAACGGTTTCCGGAACAATCTCGCTTGAAGTCCCGGTTTCAGCAATAAATGGCGGGACGGGCCAATCCACATATGCTACAGGAGATATCCTTTACGCTTCAGGCGCTAACACTTTATCCAAACTCCCTGCGGGATCGAACGGAAAAGTATTGAAATTGACGGCCGGTATCCCATCATGGGAATCTGCGGAAGGTACAGGAACTGTAACTCAAGTTGATACGGGAAATGGATTATCGGGCGGCACCGGCTGGAAGCGGGACCGTTACGTCGGTCCAAGCAGGGACAGGTCTTTCTGCAACGCCAAATCCGATCATTTCAACCGGAATAGTTTCAATAGATTCGACTGTAGTTGCTACTTTATCAGATATTCAGACTTTGACGAATAAGACATTAGGCGCAACAAACTCAATTACAGCCGAAGCGATCACTGGCGGAAAAATTGCCGCAGCAAGGCTTCCTGCCGGGACCATAATCTTGATCAATACCGATGAAACAGACACTAATGGAACAACAGCAACAAATCCAATAAAATCCTATGTCGTCGCGGCAAACAGCTATAGCAATATCTTGGTTGAAGCCGAGATCGGATTGGTACAAAGCGGCAATAACGATGGGAACTGGAATTTTATTATCGATTACGCTGGGACAGCAAAAGAAACCATCCCGATCAGAGGAAAAGGCAATAACGCAGGGGATTCCCATTCATTGTCAGGTTCCATAAAATACTCAGAAGCTTTAACGGGCGGCGGCACAGTTAAAATATATAACACTGCGACAACAGCTAACGGGACCTGGCATGTTAGGTCTTTTAGGGTGTATGGAATAATTTAATAAATAGTTTCATAAAAAATATAATGAACAATAAAGAATTAAATTTTATCTCACAGGAAGGTGAAGGGCTCAAAATTGAGTTCAAGGAAAATATTAATAATATCGACAAAGACATGGTTGCTTTCGCAAATACCGAAGGCGGCAGGCTTTTTGTCGGAATTAACGATAAAAAACATATAATAGGCATAAATACAACAAGAGGAATTAGCTAAAGCGATAGGCATTACTACGGATGGGATAAAATATAATTTGGCAATTCTTAGAAAAAAAGGCATTATAAAACGGATCGGCCCCGACAAGGGCGGTTATTGGGAAATTAAATGAAAAACCTTGGAATTATACTACTCATAATATTCATTCATTTGTCATTTGACATCTGTCATTTGACATTTGCTTCATCAAGCACAAGCTATAAGATAGCATCGGAAGTTATAGATTTTGAAAATGCGGCGTCAACTTCAACTTCATTTCGATTATTAGGAAAACTTCGCCACAATGAATTAACGGCACGCTCAAGTACAAGTTTCATACTAGGCGATGGATTTTTGAGAAGCGCATACACTCGAGCAATTCCAGCCCCTACTTTCGCTCCAATTGTCACTTCAATAATTCCGGCTACGGGCGTAAATAGCGGATCTGTCAGTATTACAAATTTAGCGGGCGCAAATTTCCAATCGGGAGCGACCGTAAAGCTTTTAAAAACAGGCCAAGCAGATATTGTTGCTGCAAGCGTCGTAGTTGTAAGCGGGACTCAGATCACATGTTCTTTCGATATTACCGGAAAAGCAGGCGGATTTTGGGATGTAACTGTTGCAAATACTGACGGCAAATCGGGAACTCTCCCATCGGCATTTACGATAACATATCCAGCCCCCACTGTCACATCAATTACACCGGCAAAAGGCGTGAACAACAGCACGGTAAGCATTACGGACCTTGCGGGAACAAACTTCAGGTCGGGTGCAAATGTTAAACTTTCAAAAGCAGGAGAAACTGATATAATTGCAACAAATATCGTGGTAGATTCAGCAACAAAGATCACTTGTCAACTTAATCTGTCCGGAAAAACTGTAGGGCCATGGGATGTAATTGTCACAAACGACGATAATTTATCAGCCACCCTAACGTCAGGATTTAAGATAGAAGCGCCAACGGTTTCGGTCGTAGGTCCGGTAATTAGTACGCAAAATCCATTCAATCCATCTGTCGGCGCAACATCGATCAATTACACATTGAGCAAAGATACCGATATTTATCTGACAATATTCAATATCCGAGGCGAAAAAGTTTGGGAAAGGTTCTACCCTGCGGGGACAACAGGCTCTACTGCCGGATCAAATTCGATCACTTGGGACGGAATGACAGACTTTAGATCGGTCGCAAGCTTCGGCGTGTATATTGTGATCGTTAACTCAAAAACCGGCGGCACTGTTACTCAACTCGCTCGTACAACGATCGCAATTACAAAATGAAGAAACTAATATCAATTATATATTTATTAATGCTCGCATTTACGGCAAACGCAGCCATTATAGGAAGCACGGACGACGCGATGACGGTCGGCGGTGGCGCGCGCCCTATCGGCATGGGGAAGGCTTTTGTCGCGGTGTCCGATGACGCCGACGCGCCATTTATCAATCCTGCGGGTTTAGCCAGCCTCAAGGGGCCGCAAGCCATGTCGATGTTCACAAACTTATTGAACGAAGTATATTACATGGAATATTCGGGAGCAGTGCCAACGCCTTATGGAACAATAGGCGCCGGATACATAACAACCGGCGTTAATAATATTCCTACAACGCCGCCGACCGACTATTATGATTCACTGTTCCTCGTAAGCTACAGTACTCCTCTCGGACGATTTTTCAGGTATGGAAAAAATATCTTTGTCGGCGCAAACCGGACGGCCTGTAACGCTTCATTTCGGGGCCGAATGGAAGCCTGTTGAAATGCTGGCATTCCGCGCAGGCCTTGACCAAAGCGTTAACCCCCTGACCGCGACCCAGACAAGCTGGAACCCGACATTCGGGACCTCATTTTCATATCTAGGATTTCGCGTTGACTATGCACTGCATCCTTATTATAATGACCCTAGCCTTGCGACAAGATACGTTTCATTTTCATATACGGCCGAACCCTGGTTCGCCTTAAGAGGAAGGACAGATTAATTGATAATAAATAAAAAATGGCTTTTTATAATAATAATATTTATTATTTGTTTTTTCCAGATATCTTTTGCCCAAACGCTGACAGTTTCCCGCGATGATGCTTCAAAAGAATACCTTCCGGGCGATTTTGTCCATATAGTTGTTGATGCCCCTGCGGATACCGCACAAATTACGGCGGTAACACCCGACGGCAGCATAATAAGCCTCGTCCAAGAAAGAAGATCGACTGTCTGGCGCGGCATTTGGCAGGTACCGATCAATTTTAGGAGCGGCAAATTTACCGCAAAACTTACAGCCGTCGATGTAGCTGGAAATATTTTTGAAGGGCAAACCGATTCGTTCTCTATAAAACAACTTGCCGTTATTTCGCTTGTAAGCAAGGGAACAAGGGAAGCAGCCGCGTACTTTAAAGTCGTCCTTTATCTCGCGCCCGACAACAAGGAAGCAAGCGCGTATCTCGCGGAAGCTTCGCACAATTTAGAACTTATGGAAAAAGCCGCAAGGCAGAGGAATTTAACGGCTCTTTCAGTTTTATTTGTATTTTTAATTATCATCTTTTTAATAGTTTATTTGTTTGTTCGCCTACTGTTAGGCCGTCGTCCAGCCTCTCCGATCGGGACCGCCTTAAAGATCATGCCGGAAATAAAGCTCACAGATAAAGAAAAGTCCGCAACATGGCATAAGAAGCTCAATTGGAGGACAAATCCTTTCGCCCAAGATGTCATCAAATCTTTATTTGCGAACAACAGCATATTGAATGCGGACGGCCTCAAATCCTTTTTACGGGTAAAAATACAATCGGTTGGCGGATCGGAACTCCTTCCGTTCACCGATTCGGCTATCGACGAAATATATGCCCTTTCAAAAGGCAAGCCAAAGAAAGCTATACAGATATGCGATTGGGCAATATCACAAGCCATCGACCAAAACCTGGATAAAATAAGCGCGGAATTGATCAAAGGCTACGAAAAGCTGTCGCTAATGAATATTTTGATCGCCGATGATGAGGAGATCGTCCGAACAAGCCTTGAGATGATCTTGCGGTGCGGCGGCGGCTACCAGACAGATTTCGCTCTCGACGGCGAAGAGGCATTAAAGAAAATAAAAGAAAATACTTATGGCGCGGTCTTGCTCGATATCGAAATGCCAAAGATCAACGGATATGAAGTCTTAAAGCAAGCACGGGCGCTCTACCCTTCGCTTCCGATAATTTTTGTAACCGGAAAAGGCCAGCCCGAAAAAACCATCGAAAGCTTGTCGAATTACGGATTGACAGGTTATATCGAAAAGCCATTCACTCCTGAAAAAGTTCTTGATGTGGTAGCTTCGGTATTAAAATCGGCGTAGCCCTCACTCATCATTTTCTTTTTGACATCTTATCCTAATTCACTCTCTCCCATGGGGAGAGAGATCAACGGCTTTAAACACCTAAAACAAACAATTACCAATCAATCCCTCTCCCTCTGGGAGAGGGTGAGCCAGATTATGTTTTCAATTATGATTTTGACGGGTGAGGGGTTTGGAAAATTCCTACCTCTTCGAATCGATCAATTCTTCAAGCTTTTTGGAATCCAATTCTTTCTTATATAACGGCGACACTGCATGGATAAAATGATTGCCGCCTTCACCGTAAGTATCGCCATCCCCGCTCTCGCAGATGACGGTAAAATCAGGGTTTGCGGCCTTAATTGCAGTTGCAGGAGGAATAGCCCTACCCGTTAAAGAAGTTGCACTTTAAATAATGAGGAATTTTTGCGGCTTGGCCTATACCCGACACCATGACCAAATTTTCAGGCTTGATCTCAAGCTCTTCCAAAGCTTGTTTTAAGATATTAAGTATCCCGAAATTACCGCATCCCGGGCACCAGGCTATATCTATTGGCCCCATATCGAATTTATTCGAGCTCATCGATCAACTCCTCGACAGAAAACGGCATTCCGTTGTATTTTAGTACCTCCTTATCAAATTCGTGCCCGGTTTCAAGTTTGATCAATTTTGCAAATTGCGCGGTAGCGTTATTTTCGACAATTATTGTCGTTTTTGCCTTCTTTAGATATTTTATTGCGTCTTTATGTAAGAGGAATACTTGTTTGAAATATAAGAAAGATATATTATTATTATTTATTTTCTCGAGTGCTTCAACTATCGCGCTATAAGTCGATCCCCATGCGACAATTAAAGTCTTGTAAGTTTTTTTTCCTGTCAATTCGGGGGGGGGTATTATCTCTTTTTTTATTTGTTCGAATTTTCTTAATCGTTTATCTGCCATCTTGGAACTTAAATCCGGATCTTCATTGATGTGCCCAAGCTCATCATGGTCGTCGCTATCGACTAATACAAGTCCGCGTAGCCAAACCCTGGAATGCCCCTCGGTGAAATTCCGCTCTTTGTGATCGCGTATCTTTTATAATCGGCATTTGTTTCGACTATGGCATGGTCGATCTTCAATTTGTCGAGTTTGAACGGAGAGATATTGTTGTATGAATCGGCCAAATTCTGGTCGGACATGATAAATACGGGCACTTGGAACTTGTCCGCCAAATTAAAAGCTTGTTGAGTTAAATAGAACGCGTCTTCCAAAGTCCCCGGAGCCAAAATTATCCTTGGGAACTCTCCATGGCCGGAATATAGCGCCATTTCAAGATCTCCCTGCGCTGTTCGCGTAGGAAGACCCGTTGAGGGCCCTGGTCTTTGCGCAAGATTTATCACAACAGGCGATTCTATCATTCCAGCAAGGCTTAACCCTTCGGTCATCAAGTCGAATCCTCCGCCTGAAGTATTGACTAACGCTCTCGCTCCCATATACCAAGCTCCAAGAGCCATGTTCATGACGGAGATTTCATCTTCCGCCTGTTCGGATATTATCCTAAATTCTTTTGCGTGTTGTGATAAAAAAGTAAACACTCCGGTCGATGGGGTCATAGGATAGGCTGAAATAAAATTGCATCCGCCCGCGATCGCCCCTAGAGCTATCGCTTCCGCGCCGCTTAGGATTATTTCATTTTTGATAGCCCTGCTTGGCTCGATATCAAAACTTATTTTGCGGCTATCGCAGATGCTTTTCCCGATCTCATATCCCACACGCGAGGCTTCAAGATTATTATTAACTATTTCATCGCCTTTAGAGGAAAAAGTAGTTTTGAGATAATTATTTATCGGTCCAATATCAATATTGAAGATCCCAAAGAGAATTGATCCGGCTATAATGTTTGAATAGATAGCCCCGCCTATCTTTTGCGAAAGAGTGTTTAAGGGAACATCAATAATATTGCGATCCGTCTTCAAAATTTCCATGTCGCCAATTATTATTGTCTTTTTTGAAATCCTATTACCAAGATAAAGTATCGCATCTTTATCTAGCGGCAGGAGAAAATCGATTTTTTCAACGTAAGCTGAAACTTTTTTTGATGAAACCCTAATTTCTGTGGAATTTGATCCGCCGCGGACTCGCGACATATATTCTTTTGTAGCATATACATTGAAATTGGCGGACTTGAGGACTTTAACAAGAAAAGATTCGACAGTTTGGATGCCCTGCCCGGCTTCGCCGCATATTACAATTGATATTTCGTCTTTCATAAAGATCTTTTATTGTCATTCCCGCGGAAGCGGGAATCCATTCCTAACGTAATTATATCATTTACTGTACAAATTCAAACTTCTTAATTATGACCTCGGATCCAAGGCTGTCGGATGGCGCAAGACCTTGATTAAGCCAATAATTCAGCCTGATATTCTCATTTCCATGCGGAGGGATATTTGCTCCAATGTAATTCCAGGAATCAATAAGGTTAGCGCTCGTTGCGCTTGAACCCTGATAGCTTTCAAATGAGATATCCGAAAGTTTCCAGTTAAATAGATGTACCGAATCAGCGCTTAAAAGAGCTGTATTATATTTATGGGTACTTTCTGCAGTCGAAGGCTGGACTGTATACTGCGCGTATGGATATGAAATGTCGCTCCACCTTGAAAACTCGATATCAATTTCCCGATTAGCGTAAGCATTGCTCGTGTCATCCCAAGTAAATAGCCCAAGCACGATATTTTTATCTATCTGGTCGACACGGCTCCCCAAAGTAAATTTATATGTACCATAGCCGAAACTATTTTCGGATGCGATCTCGGCGCAATACCACTTGCCGGAGCTGTTCGTGATCTTTAAGTGAAGATATCCATCAGCATCAACTGTCACATTGTTTGTGCTGTTTGAAAAATAATTCGGCCCGGGGCCAACAGTTGAAGCCGCAGAATCCTTGATATCCCAATAATATCCCGAGAAATAGACCATATGCCTTCTTGCTTCAACGCTTCCTATGCTATTCCCGTTCAACCCAGACGGCAAATTTTTCTCGCCACTCGCCTGCGGCAGAGTATATGAAGCTGGTACGAGGAAAGCCGCAATCCTTGTCGCATTTTTGTCGCTTACGGCAGTATTAATATCGCATTCCCAAGTCCCGTTACTGTAAATCGAAGTTGAGGAACTTCCCCAGGAAGGTTTGTTATACCAGCCCGAAACATAGATATAAATGGCTGCTTTATAATTGGATACGGTAATATTATTAACTTTTCCCTGAAGAGCTTCAACTCTACCATAATCCGGCACATGGGTAAATTGGATATAAGGAAGGGTTGTTGTTGTAGATGTAGATGTGGTGGTGGTGGTTGTTGTGGTGGTTGTGGTGGTGGTGGTTGTGGTGGTGGTGGTTGTTGTGGTGGTGATCGTTGTGGTCGAAGTTATACTTTGCCCGCATCCGGCTACAAGCAAGGCTATGCCTAGTATCATACTTCCCACACCATGCCTGCCGGCAGGCAGGTCTCGCATTACTTTCAATTCTTCTGCCATTTTGATATTATACCATTTATGAAAATAGATTTAATATTCTTCGACTTTGACGGGACGCTGGCGGATTCGATTCCCGCGGCCGTTGGCTCGATACAATATATGCTGAACAAATTGGGTCTGCCATATAGAACAGCCGAAGAGATAAATAGGCATGTTGGATTTGGAGAGGAACCACTCGTATCCGGCTCAATAGGCACAAAAGATCTTTCGATCATTAAAAAAGCTATGGATATATATTTTGAAAATTACGAAAAAGAGGGTTTCAACAAGGTCAGCTTATATCTTCATGTAAAAGAATGCTTGGAGGCTTTGAAAGGCAAGAAAATGATAATTGTTTCCAACAAAAAACATTCTTTTATCGGACATCTGCTTAAGAAATTCGGTCTGGAGGAATATTTTTCGGAATTTTTGGGCGGTGACACGGTCCCATGCCTCAAGCCCGACCCATGCGCGATAAACGATCTAATAAAAAAATACAATATCCCAAAAGACAGGGTTCTTTTTGTCGGAGATATGACGGTTGACGTTGAAACCGGTAAAAATGCGGGTATTCATACTTGCGCCGTGACTTACGGCTTTGACCCTGTAGAAAAATTAAAGTCCGCAAAGCCCGATTTCCTGATCGATGACATTCTTAAACTAAAAGATATCGTAGATTAACCTAGCAATTGCTCTTGTCGACCAAAAAAGTCGTGAATTGCCAAACATCCTCGTCTTTCGGGCGAGGCGAATCAAAAGAAGTGAATTTTGTGTTCAAATTCTTAAGAGGCGTCCAATCTACCGCTTTTGAATGGAATGGCTTGATATAAGGCATAGAAATTCCCAATATTTCTTCGTGATCAAGATCATCCGGAAGACAGAAGCCTCTCTTTGGGTTCTTTATCATCCAAATTGAAGCCGCGACAACAGATATCGCGACCTGAAGAGTTGTTGCTTGCTGCCCGGGAACCAGTTTTCTCGCGGTATGGATATCAAGCAGGCTGCCTGTCCACCACGAATTGAAGTCATGGCCCATCAGAAGCACACCAAGCTGATCTTCACCGTCAATTATCTCGTCGTTCATGATCCTCAATTTTTCCTGCATGTGATATTGGCGCATTTCAAGCTCATGAAGAGAATTTATAGCGGAATCCGTCGGACAATACGCGTAATGAACCGTCGGCCTGTAGACCGCTTTGTCATTTTCCCAAACTGTAAGCCTATCGGAAATACTGAAAGCCTCGCCGTGGCGAATGACCATGCCTGTAATCTCGCCACAAGGCACCCATGACCTTACCCAAGTCTTCATACCGATCGTTGCAAGGCATATCTGGTTTCTAGGCCCTATCTCATGGAAGAAAGCATTTTTTGGGACATATTTTTCGTGCGTTCCCCACCCTAGTTCCGCGGGAGCAACACCTTCCTCAAAAAACCCTTCAATACTCCATGTATTTACGAATTCGTTGACTTGTTTTGGCTTATTTGTGATCTGCGTATCGCGTTCGGATATATGGATGACCTTTACGCCTGTGAGCTGCGCTAATCTCGAAAAGTCCTTACCCTTGATATATGTTTTTAACTTTTCAACTCTTTTATCCTTTGGCTTCTCGTGGATTATTTTCTCCGCTATCTGTATAAGGGCATGCTTTGTAAAATGCGAGACAAGCCCGGGGTTTGCGCCATGGTCAACGACTGCGGTCGGGCCATTGTTTGCGCCCCACTTTCCTATTTCTTTCCTAAGGTCCATATGCCTAGCATATAATGTATATTTGGTCGGATCATTGCGTCTGCCGTCTTTATATGGGTCCCATTCCTCGACGGAAGTGTTCACATAAAGTATATTATTATCCCTGCAATAGTTAAGCATCGCTGCACATTCGATATTCCAAGCCAAGTCGATAATAAGGTCGCCGGAACCAACAAACTTAGAAAGAAGAGCTTTGTAATTTTCTTTTGTTACCCTGTTCTTTACATATTTTACGCCCTTTTTTATGCTATCTTTGACCCTTTTGCGGTTATCAACATAATCCATGATCGTTACATTTTTCGGGGGAACATTTATCAACTTAATAACAAGGGGGATAGCACACTGTGAGACAGATCCGCATCCGATGATCAAGATCTTTTCGTTGAACTTAATTTTTTTATTCATATATTTTATATTTTACCAGGGAAAATAATTATTTCAAAGTAGAATTTTCTCCTCAACACTCGACCTCCTCTGTCCCTCGACAGAGCTCGGGACATCTCCCCCTTGATAAGGGGGAGAAAGAGAGGGGGTGCGGAAAAGGAGAAAGGTGAGGTATGATATAATAAATATATGAGTAAGATATTGAACATTGCGATAATAGCCCACGTTGACCATGGAAAAACGACTTTAACGGACCATCTTTTAAGGCAAGGAGGGGCTTTTTCAGATAGGGAAGAAGTAACCGAACTTGTAATGGACTCAAATGACCTTGAAAAAGAGCGAGGGATCACGATATTTTCCAAAAATTGTTCTATCCACTATAAAGACACGAAGATAAATATCGTGGACACCCCTGGCCATGCCGATTTTGGATCGGAAGTCGAACGGGTGCTTAAAATGGTGGATAGCGTGCTCCTATTGGTTGACGCAAAAGAAGGGCCAATGCCCCAAACAAAGTTCGTTCTCTCAAAATCGCTAAAGCTAGGCCTTCGGCCTATAGTCATAATCAACAAGATCGATAAGACCGGACAGCGGGCCCATGCCGTCATCGATATGATCTTTGACCTATTTGTTAGGCTTGACGCAACTGATGCACAGCTTGATTTCCCGATCGTTTATACGATCTCAAGGGAAGGCGTCGCAAAATATAATCTTGAAGACGAAGGAAAAGACCTGACGCCGCTTTTTGAAACAATCCTTAAGCATGTAAAACCATACCCGGATAAGAGCTCGGACCCGCTTCAAGTGCAGGTCACAAATTTGGCATACGACGATTATGTCGGCCGCATAGCGATCGGACGGGTTTCATCTGGAAAGCTCGAAAAAAGCATGAATATTGCCGTAAGCAAACGTGATGGTTCTCTTGTCCCAGGAAAGATAGTTAAACTTTCAAATTTTGAGGGTTTAAAAAAAGTGGAGATTCAAGCCGCCGAATGCGGGGATATCGTATCGATCGCAGGTATCCCAGATATCACAATTGGTGAGACCATAACTACGGCAGAAAACCCCGCACCCCTGCCCTTGCTAGAAATAGATGAACCCACCCTTAATATGGAATTTTTGGTCAATGACTCTCCATTTGCCGGACGCGAAGGCAAATTTGTCACAAATAGGCATATAAGGGAAAGATTGGAACTCGAACTCCAAACAAATGTCGGATTGCGGGTAGAAGAGATCGGCGGCGCCGATGGTTTCAAAGTTTCAGGCCGCGGGGAACTCCACATCTCGATCCTGTTGGAAGAGATGCGGAGGGAAGGGTACGAAGTGCAGGTTTCACAGCCTAAAGTAATATTTAAGACCGTGAACAATGAGAAGATGGAGCCTATTGAACAAGCAATAATCCAGATCCCTGAAGAATTTGCAGGTACAGTCATCGAAAAGCTTGGAAAACGCCGTGGTGAAATGCAGGATATGAACAACAAGAACGGAACAACAACCCTTAACTACCTTATCCCGACGAGGGGTCTTTTGGGATTTCGTTCCGCATTCATAATGGATACAAAGGGCGAAGGATTGCTTAACCACGCATTTTTCAGGTATGAGAGATATAAAGGTGAGATATCAAAAAGGCAAAATGGCGTATTGATCTCCGGCACTAACGGCAAAACGGCCTCGTATGCCCTAAACAACATCCAGGAAAGAGGGACATTATTTGTGGAACCCGGTGTACAAGTATACGAAGGAATGATAGTCGGTGAGAACGCCCGCGACCAGGACATGACAGTTAACGCATGCAAAGAAAAAAAACAGACAAATATCCGCGCCTCAAGCGCTGACATTGCCGTAAAGCTTACGCCACCGATAAAGCTTACGCTCGAACAGGCTTTGGAATTCATTGATAACGACGAACTTGTAGAAATCACTCCCAAAAGCGTCAGGCTCCGCAAAAAATACCTGACCGAGAACGAAAGAGCCAGGAAGAAATAACTCACCCCCTACCTCACTTTGTTCGGGTTTCCCCCTCTCTTATTAAGAGAGGGGGATTAAGGGGGTGAGTTAGCAACTTTTATGAAATATATAGACGAAAAAAGGATCGGTACGCTTCTTAATGCCGCATCTTCTGCTGGAGCAGATAAGATCGATGGGATACTAAGTAAAAGTAAGTCGCTTCAAAGGCTAACGCTTTCCGAATCCGCGATCCTGCTGGCAGAAAAGAACTCATCGCAAATAAAAAAGATATTGGATGCTGCGCACTATGTCAAAGACAAGATATACGGCAAAAGGGTAGTAATTTTTGCCCCTCTATATATAAGCAATCTCTGCAAAAACAATTGCCTCTATTGTTCTTTCAGGTCGGATAATAGCAAAATTGACAGGAAGGCCCTAACAACGGATGAAATAAAAGAGCAAGTTGCCTATCTTTTAAGCCGTGGGCACAAAAGGATCCTTGCAGTCGCCGGCGAAGCCGCGCCAAAAGGCAAGTCAAATATAGATTTCTATGTCGAATCGATCGAAGCGATATATTCCGTTAAACAAAGCGGCAACAGCATTAGGCGCGTGAACATCAATTGCGCTCCGCTAAATATCGAAGAATTTAAAAAGCTGAAATCCGCAGGTATCGGGACCTTTCAGCTCTTCCAAGAGACCTATCACGAGGGAACATACAAGAAAGTCCATCCGAGCGGCCCTAAAAGCGATCCGGAAAACAGGTTGGACGCGATCGAACGCGCGATAAAAGCGGGGATCGACGATGTAGGTATCGGGGTTCTTTATGGATTATATGATCATAAGTTCGAGACGCTCGCGATACTTTGCCACATCGAAGCCCTTGAAAAAAAGTTCAATTTTGGCCCCCATACGATCTCTGTCCCAAGGATCGAGCCTGCGATAGGATCCGACTTTAGCGTTAATGTCCCATATAAAGTTTTAGACGACGATTTTAAAAAGATCGTGGCTGTTTTAAGATTGTCCGTCCCGTATACAGGCATAATATTGTCGACCAGAGAAACTGCTTCCTTGCGGGATGAACTATTTTCACTTGGCATATCGCAGATCAGCGCCGAGTCAAAGACATCTCCAGGCGGATATTCGGATAGCGAAGAAAAAAACACCCAATTTTCGACAAATGACAAAAGATGTTTGGATGAAGTCATGGGATCGCTATTGGAGAAAGGATTTATCCCAAGCTTCTGCGCGGCCTGCTACAGGAAGGAAAGGACCGGCAAGAAATTCATGAGCCTGGCAAAACCAGGCCTTATCGCCCATCAATGCAGTATCAACGCGCTTGTGACCCTCAAAGAATATCTTGATGATTTTGCGTCCGACAATGTCAGGCGCGAAGGATATAAGCTCATCGATAAACAAAAAGAAGGACTCGACGACAAAAGCTTAAAACAATTATCGGAGATCTTCTCGAGGATCGATTCGGGAAAGAGGGATGAATATATTTAACTCACCCCCTTAATCCCCCTCTCTTAATAAGAGAGGGGGAAACCCGAACAAAGTGAGGGAGGGGGTGAGTTAGCCCCTACTTCTTCATCGGCATCTTATCTTTCATCACCGGACAGCCTTTCATATCTTTACCCATCATTCCATCCATCTTCATTCCATCATGCTTCATCATTCCGCCCATTCCCATATCGCATTTATACCTCATCGCACCCTTATTCATTCCACCGTAAACAAGCAGAACTATGGCCAAGATGGCTATTATCGCGGCAAGGATAGTTCCGATCAATTTAATTGATCCGGATTCTTTGCTTGCAAATGTATATAGAATATAAGCAAAACCAAGTATTGAGATCAATATTAAAGTCGAACCTAAGCACATCATCATGTCATTTCACCTCCTTATTTAATTTTCCTTAAATAGGCGAAATATTCGCCGTCTTTTTCCGAAACGCCCAAAAATTCCTGACCGGTAACTTTACACCAAGCGGGCATGTCGGTTTTTAAGCCTTCATCGGTCGATGCGACCTCTAATATCTGCCCTATCCTGATTTCTTTGACCTTATTAGCCGTTTCAATTATAGGCATTGGGCATAAAAGCCCGAAACAATCCAATTTTACATCAGCTTCCATGATAAATCCTCCGTTAAATAAAGTAGCTTATCTTGCCTTCGATCGCATCCGAAAGATATGTCGCGGCCCCGGAAAACGAATCCAGCTCTTCGACAAAGTCATCTTTATCGAATCCCATGAAGCTGAAAGTCGTCGTACAGGCGACCATTTTAATGCCCATCTTTTTTGACATTTTTACGAATTCATCAATGCTAGGCACTTTAGATTGCTTCATCATGATCTTCATCATGGCAGGCCCCATCCCCATCATGTTGAATTTGGATAAAGGAAGCCTATCTGATCCACCCTTGTTCAAGAAATTCATCATTTTTTGGAGGATATTCTTGCCGCTGGTAAGTTTTTTCTTTCTTAATACGTTCAGTCCCCAGAAAGTGAAGAACATTTTAACTTCCATTCCCATAGAAGCTGCTGTTGTTGCTAAAATAAACGCAGCCAATACTTTGTCCATATCACCGGAGAATACTATGATATTAAATTTATTCTTTTCCATTATTTGCTCCCTTTTCTGTATAACGGAGACATTTCCCGCAACCTATTCACGATCGGAGGCAGCTTTTCCAATACATAATCAACGTCCTCGGGTATATTATCATTACCGAACGAAAAAACAAGCGACCCGTGGATATTTTCGGGATTGACCCCAATAGCTAACAATACATGAGAAGATTTTAGGGTTTTTGACATGCAGGCGGACCCCGTTGCTACCGCAATCCCATCCATATTAAGGAACATTGACATAGATTCTCCCTCGATAAATTTGACACACCCGCTCACATGCCCCGGCAGCCTATTGGTCCTATGTCCTGTAATAAAAAAGTCCTCGAGTTTTTCAAGCAATCCGGCAAAAAGCCTATCTCGCATCGGAATAAGCTTTTTTCCCCTATCCACCATTTCCAAAACAGCAAGCTCGCACGCTTTTCCCATGCCGATAATCCCAGGGATATTGTTAGTCCCCGAACGCTTTCCTTCTTCCTGCGTGCCGCCTCTAAGTTGAGGGACGATCCTTGTGCCTTTCCTCAAATATAGAGCCGCTATCCCTGTTGGCCCGTAAAATTGATTTGGTGAAATTGTTAATGCGTCAACTCCAAGTTCATTTACATTCACGGGAATCGTTCCCGCGGTCTGCACGGCATCGATATGAAATATAACACCCTGCCCCTTGACCCTGCTCGACTCCGCTCGCCGCAAGCTTGCCCCTATTTCTTTAATGGGCTCGATAGTCCCGATCTCATTGCTTGCATGCGTAAGCGTTATTAAAGTCGTTTGAGAAGTAATTGCTTTTGATACAGAGTCAGGATCTATCATCCCATCTTTATCCACAGGAAGATATGTGACGCTAAATCCTTCTTTCTCCAATTCCTGCAGGACGTATAGAACAGAAAAATGCTCTATTTGAGATGAAATGATATGCTTGCCTTTTTTTTCGTAAGCTTTTGCAATTCCTCTTACTGCAAGATTATTTGACTCTGTCCCGCATGAAGTGAAGATCATTTCTTTTGGGATCGCCCCGATCATGTTTGCGGCCTTTGAACGGGCTTCTTCTATCGCATCCGCGGTTTTCCCTCCAAAATCATGGACATTTAGAGGATTGCCGTATGTTTCCCTAAGATGCGGCATCATCGCGTCAACGACACGCGCATCCACAGGAGTATTGGCCATGTGATCTAGATAAATGGATCTCTTTGTATTCATCATTCTACGATCACCGTTCCGGTCATTGTCGTATGGATATTGCATCGATAGCTATATGTGCCGACAGTTGTGAATTTATGCGAGTATGTCCCGCCATTTGATATATTTCCAGAATCAAAACTTGCCGGTCCGTTTGTGCTGGTCGCCGTGTGGACAGCTGCATCGTTATTCGTCCAAATAACAGTTGTTTCAGCGGTTATTGTAAGCGAGCCTGGGCTGAATGCCGACCCCGCAATATTAATAGATGCTGTTGCGCCTGTCTGTAGTGTAGTAGTTGCCGCAGCAGCCGACGTGGTCGTAGTTGTTTCCGTGTTATATGCACTGGTGTTTTGGCATGAAATGACAATAAGAGAACAAAATACAAGAAGAACTGCAACAGTCAAAGCTATCCTCATTGAGCCCTCCGGATATTATGAGACTAGTTAGGAACCTGCGAGTGAACCCTGCCTGCCAGTAGGCACGGCTCGCGGCTCCTAAAATCTACGAGGAAACCGCGACGCTTGTCCCGATTCCCACATCGGGATTTAGTCGCTGGTTTTCGAGTTGCTAACCAGTCTCATTATATTTTGGAGCAAATAATAGGTGCAGTCAAGCCTTATTTATCTCCTCAACTCACC
This sequence comes from Candidatus Saganbacteria bacterium, assembly GCA_016223245.1. Taxonomy (NCBI): domain Bacteria; kingdom Bacillati; species Candidatus Saganbacteria bacterium. The sequence continues at coordinate 19,496 of JACRPL010000005.1, forward strand.
CCTAAATCCCCTCTCTTAAGAAGAGATGGGACTGCCCAAATTCTTCAGATATTAATTTTTATTTCTGAGAGGACTTTCTCAATATTTTTTCCAACCAGATCATTGGTAAAACGAATGACACTCAATCCTAAACTTTTCAAAACATCCTCTCTTGTTTCGTCATATTCTTTTTGCTTTTCATGTATTGACCCATCTATTTCGATAATAAGCCTTGCTTCGTGGCAATAAAAATCCGCTATCAAAAACCTATTTTTCCCATTATATTTAAAAATTATTGGGTGCTGGCGTAAAAACTTCTTACCGATTACTTTTCTATTCTTCAATAATTTCCAAAGCTTTGTCTCACACTCGGTTTGATTTCTTCTAAGCCTTCGAATCGTTTCTTTAATTAGATCATCTAATCTTCTGCGCATTATTATTCTCAATACCCCCTCTCTTTCTAAGAGAGGGGGAAGGGGGTGAGTTAATGGCTAACTTATATAATTCCATCACCCATAAAGGCATAGAGGATATCAATATAACCAAACCCCAATCATTAAGGCCTAAATATTCGGTCTTAAAGACCGATTGGAAAAAAGGCATATAGATTATCGAAACCTGAAGGGATAAAGAAACAATGAATGCATAGATCAAGTTCATATTTGAAAATATACCAAGCTTAAATACCGACAGCTTGTTGCTCCTACAATTGAAAGAATGGAATAATTGGCTGATCGCAAGCACCATAAATGCGCATGTCCTCGCGCGGCCAAGGCCTTCTTTTTCAATAAATAATACGAATGCGAACGCCGACAAACTGCATAATGCGATTATAGCGCCTTGTATCAACATCAATATTCCAAGCTCTTTTGTAATAACTCCTTCATCTCGTGGACGCGGAGGCTTTTGCATAACGTCCGGTAATAATGGATCAACACCCAAAGCAAGCGCCGGCAAGCCGTCCGTCACAATATTTACCCACAATATTTGGATCGGTATCAGAGGTATAGGCCAGCCTATAAGCGAAGCGCAAAACATTACCATTATCTCGCCAATGTTGCAGGACAATAGATAGTGTATAAATTTCTTGATATTATCGAAGATCCCTCTTCCCTCTTTTACGGCGGTTACTATAGAAGCAAAATTATCGTCGGTTATGACCATATCCGCGACTTCTTTTGTTACATCGGTGCTTGTGATCCCCATCGCTATTCCAATATCCGATTCTTTTAGGGCTGGGGCGTCATTTACACCATCCCCCGTCATTGCAACTATCTCTCCTCGTTTATGGAGATCGCGGATAATATTCAGCTTATCTTCAGGCGATACTCGGGCATAAACTTCGGTTATGCCAAGCTCGCGGCCAATGGCAACTGCTGTGTTCTTATGATCGCCGGTTATCATAATAGTGCTGATCCCGGCGGTTCTGCATTCTTTAATCGCGGCCTTAACTTCGGGACGCGGAGGATCTATCATCGCGATCAATCCCAGGAACTCAAGATCCCGCTCGACAATTTCGGCTTCGTTCATAGTCGGCAACACATCAAATGTTTTATAAGCTACACCCAAAACCCTCATAGCGTTGTTCGCAAAATCAATGTTCGCGTTTAGTATTTTTGCTTTGGCTTGTGCGTCCAATGCGCAAATATCGACAAGCATATCCGGTGCGCCTTTTACAAACGCAATATACTTGCCCCCTTCCCTGCGTATAATTGTCATCCTTTTTCTTACTGGATCAAAAGGGATCTCTGCAACAAATGGATATTCAAGTTCCAGCGCCCCTTTGCTTATCCCTTTTTTTTCGGCATAAACAAGGATCGCGCCCTCCGTCGGGTCTCCAACGATTTTTCCCGAAACCAATTGCGCGCCATTGCATAGGACGCCGCAATTTAGAGCTTTTATTTCGTCATCGGAATATACCTCCTGGACCGTCATTTCATTCTTTGTTAGCGTCCCCGTTTTATCAGAGCAGATAACCGTTGTCGATCCCAGCGTTTCAACAGACGGCAGCTTTCTTATAAGCACATGCCGTGAAACCAAGCGAGAAACCCCTAGGGCAAGAGAAATAGTAACAACCGCCGGAAGGCCTTCGGGGATAGCGGCCACGGCAAGGCTTACAGCCGTTAGAAATATCGGAAGTATCTCCCCTCCGCGCCAAAACTCCATAAGAAAGATTATTGCTACAAGTATAAAGCATGCATAGACGATAAATTTTCCGAAGCTCTCCAGTCTTTTTTGTAATGGGGTTAGTTCTTTTTTAATATTTTGGATCATTCCGGCTATTCGGCCGAGTTCTGTGTGCATTCCTGTCCTGCAAATAATAGCTCTGCCGCGCCCGGCCGCGACTGATGTCCCCATATAAACCATATTTGTCCGCTCTGCCAAAGGAACAGCTTCGCCTTTAAGATCGAGTATTGTCTTATCAACCGGCGTCGACTCGCCTGTAAGGCTCGCTTCGGAAGTTTTAAAATTAAGGCTTATATACGAAAGCCTTGCATCAGCCGGAATATTATCCCCGGCATCAAGCTCGATCAAGTCTCCCTGTACAAGGTCCGATGAGTTAATGGCCAAATGTTGGCCGCTGCGAATTACTTTCGAAGTTGGACTTGATAATTTTTTTAGCGCGGCAAGCGACTTTTCGGCTCGATATTCCTGGAAAAATCCCAAGAATGCGTTTAGAACGACTATTACAATAATTGCAATCGCGTCGACCCATTCATTCAAGATCCCGGAAACTGCCGCTGCTGCAACAAGAACCCATATGATAAAATCGCTGAATTGCCTTATAAAAATGGCAAAGGGATTTATTTGTTCTTTCTCTTCAAGTTCGTTCGGGCCAAATTCCAAGAGCCGCTTCTTTGCTTCAACATCCGCAAGACCTCTCTTAGAGCTTGTATGCAGTTTTTTTTCTATATCCGGGATAGCCAGATTGTGATATCTTGCCATACTTTAGTTATTATACACGAGGAAAAATGTATTTAGATAGATATCTTTACTGCCGCAAGCACTTTAGCGATATCTTGATCACTGTGCGCCAAAGATAAGAACCAAGCTTCATATTGCGACGGCGGTAAATATATCCCATTATTAAGCATTGACCAGAAGAATTTTTTAAATTTTCCCGCATCTGACTTTGACGCACTTTGATAATCGACGACCGGCTTTTCAGTAAAAAATAAAGTCAGAAGCGACCCTACCCTATTTATTGTGTACTTTTCCCCGGACTCGATCAGTATCTTCTTAAGGCCCGTTTCCAATTTTTGACCGGATCTTTCAAGTTTTTTATATATTTTTTTGTTTTTTAATTGCTTCAGCATTTCAATTCCAGCCGCCATTGCAATAGGATTACCCGATAATGTCCCGGCTTGATAAACTCCGCCAAGAGGCGCCAAATTTTCCATAATTTCTTTTTCCCCGCCAAAAGCGCCGACCGGGAATCCCCCGCCGATGATTTTTCCAAGACATGTAAGATCAGCTTTAATTCCATATAATTCCTGCGCACCGCCAAATGCCGCCCTAAAGCCTGTTATAACTTCATCAAAAATAAGAACGATCCCATACTTTGTAGTTAGATCCCTTAATCCTTGGAGATATCCTGCCCTTGGGAGCACAACGCCCATATTCCCCGGGATCGGCTCAATTATCAGAGCCGCGATATCATTTCCGATCTCTTTAAGAGCCTTTTCAACTGCTTCAAGATCGTTGAATGGCAAGACTATAGTATCCGCTGCCGTGCCTTTTGTGATCCCAAGACTATTTGGCTGGCCAAAGGTCGCAAGACCGGATCCGGCTTTAACAAGCATAGAGTCCGTGTGCCCGTGGTAACACCCTTCAAATTTGATGATCTTATCCCGCTTCGTATATCCTCTTGCCGATCGAATAGCGCTCATGACGGCTTCGGTCCCTGAATTTACCATGCGTACCAATTCAATTGACGGAAAGGCTTCTTTAATGAGTTTAGCCAACGATATTTCAGACTCACACGGGGCGCCAAAACTTGTGCCGTCGGACAAAACCTTTTTTACGACCGATAATATCTTAGGATGAGAGTGGCCTAAAATAAGCGGGCCCCATGACCCGACACAATCTATATATTTGTTGCCGTCCACATCAAATATCTTTGAGCCTTTTCCCTTTGTTATGAACAATGGCGAGCCGCCAACGGATTTGAACGCGCGGACGGGACTGTCCACTCCACCCGGCAAGTATCTCTCGGCTTCCTTAAATAATTCTTCCGATCTTTTTGTTCTCATGAAAATTTAGGACTCGATTTTTTATATTCTTTTATGCTCCAGAGTATATTAAACCCTGGAATCCCAATATTTTCCGATATTTTTTTGACAGAATCCATAAGTTCACCTTTGCTTTTGCCATGGGTCATCGCATACAGATTATAATTGAACCCCGGGAATCTTGGCCGCTCATAACAGTGTGAGACTTCTTTAAAGGATGAGAGCTTTTTACCAAGCTCATCCACTTTTTCGTCGGGCACATCAAAAACCACCATCGCATTGCTCGAAAATCCGGCCTTCTGATGCTTAAGTATAGCTCCAAATTTCCTGATAGTCCCGCAGTTTTTTAGATCTTTGATATTTGCCAATAGTTCGCTTTCTGGTATACCTGAAGCCTTTGCCATCGCCTTAAATGGTTTTGAAATTATAGGAAAGTCGTTCTGTAATATTTTTATCAGATTCACAGCTCAAACCTCGCGTTGATCTTGAATTTTTTTGTAGCGGGAAGCAGAAACACACAAATATCGCCATATTTCTTTTCGATTTGAGCTATTATCTCATCCATGCGTTCGACACTCTTGCAAGTTAATGTGAACCAAAGATTAAATTCGTGATCTCTTGAATAATCGTGGGTCACTTCTTCAAATCCCGCGACATATTGCCCTATCTCATCCAATTTATCTTCAGGCGCCTTGGCCGCAACAAGAGCATTCACATATCCAAGTTTGCTTCCTTCAAAAGTAGGACCGATTCTTCTTATAATATAATCTTTTTTTAGATCGGAAACTCTTGTGAGAACTTCATCTTCGGATATCCCGATGCGATCGGCTATTTCTTTAAAAGGTTTTTCCACGATGGGGAAATTAAACTGAAGCTCGTTTAAAATGTTTTTGTCTATTTGATCGATCATACTTTTAATTTGGGAATATATGTACAGAAAGGTTCTTCTTCCAAATAATCGCCGCAAGCGGCGTAAGCTCTCGCTCGGCACCCTTCGCATATCACTTTATATTCGCAATCGCCGCATTTGCCCTTGAGCAAATTCGGGTCGCGAAGGTCTGCAAACAATTTCGATCTGTCCCAAATATCTTTAAAGTTTTCTTTGAGAACATTGCCGGCTTTGACTGGTAAATACCCGCAAGGCTGAACGTCGCCTTTGTGCGACACAAAACAAACGGCGGATCCGGCAAGACAGCCGCGGCTTGGATGTAGAGTTTTTTCCGCAGCTTTTGCCTTTTGAAGCCTTATCCTGTAATAATGAGGAGCGCAGGTCGCTTTTAACTCGATCTTTCCTTCTTCTTCCCTCTCATAGAACCAATTTAGTATTTCTTCGTATTCGGTAGGTGATATCTCTTTTTCTTTTGCGATAGTGAGGCCGCATCCAACCGGGACCAAAAGAAACAGATGGAAAGCAACAGCGCCGAGCTTGAGAGCTAAATTGTAGATATCGGGGATTTCTGAAAGATTATGGTTTGTAACTGTGGTATTTATTTGCACCGGCACGCCAACTTTCTGTAAATTTTTCATACCCTGGATCGCGAGATCAAAAGCACCATCCTGCATCCTGAAGCTGTCATGTGTTCTTGCGTTCGATCCATCAAGGCTAATTGACACTCGAGTAACACCGGCATCTTTAATTTTTTGTGCAACAGATTTATCAACCATCGTACCATTCGTTGCAAGAGCTGCAATGCATCCCGATTTTACAGTATGGGAAATGATCTCATAAATATCCGGCCTATAAAGAGGTTCGCCGCCGGTTAAAACAAAAATTGGCTTGGCGAAAGCCGCCACATCATCGATGAATTTAAAAACTTGTTTTGTTGTCATTTCATCGGGCGATGCCGTTTTTAAAGCTGACGCCCTGCAATGGATACAAGATAAATTGCAGCGATTTGTCAATTCAAAGAATATTAATCTTGGAGTAAAATTATGCAATGCCGATCTCCTCATCAGTTAGATAACATCCTGGATCTTCCGCCCATGGATTGTGGTACACAAGGTCGGCCCTAACTCTCAGAGCTCCTCCGCAAGCTTCCTGCCATTTGCATTTACCACAACGGCCTTCAAGAAGTGGAAGCCTATCTTTAAGCCCTGCCATCAATGGATCGCTTGTATCCATCCAAATATCTGAAAATTTTCTCTTTTTAACGTTTCCAAAAGAATAGTGGGACCAAAATTGGTCTGCATGAACATCACCTTTAAAATCTATATCACCAATGCCAACTCCCGAGCTCCATCGGCCTCCCCCGTTCCATTTGAGGAGCTTCATGACTTTCTCTGCACGATATGGGTCATCTTCAAGAAGTTTAAGATATAGATAAATTCCGTCCGCATGGTTATCCACGGTCAATACATCCAAAGGAATTCCGCGCTGATAAAATTCTTTTGTCCTCTTCATTATAGTATCAAGCGCTTTTCTGGAATCTTTATGGCTTAGATCATCATCGGATATCCCGCGCCCTCGGCCCGAATATACCAAATGATAAAAACATACCCTGTCAATTTCTTCTTTCTTGATAAAATCAAAAATTCGATCAAGGTCCTTTGTATTATGTTTGGTCAGGGTCATTCGAAGGCCGACTTTTTGGCCAACTTCTTTTAAATTGCGGAAGCCTTGGAGGGAGCGGGCAAAGGCGCCTTTGACTCCCCTAAATTTATCGTTCACTTCTTCAAGCCCATCCAAAGAAATTCCAACATAGGTAAAGCCGGAATCTTTTATTTTCTTGGCCATTTCATTGTTTATTAAATTCCCGTTGGTCGAAAGTGTTGGACGAATGCCTTTGTCCCTGGCATATTGTGCAAGCTCTAAAACATCCGCACGGACAAGAGGTTCTCCGCCGGAAAAAAGCAAAGCTGGAATTTTAAATTCAGAAAGATCATCGATCATGGCCTTGGCTTCCGAGGTAGTGAGTTCATCAGAATATTTTTTATTCTCGGAATCCGTATAGCAGTGGATGCATCGAAGATTGCAAGACCTTGTCGAATTCCAAACAACAACAGGTCGTCGCTCCAAAGCGGTCTTTGTAGCACCTTTTCCCTCTCCATATCTTAGGGCGTCGTTCTCCGTTTCTCTGTCGCAGTATAATTTTGTGATATCTATCATGATATTGACCTAATTAACCCGTCTATCGTAAAAACTTTCGCCTGAACCCCCACTTTTAATCCCTTCGATCGTATGGTTTTTGAAGTAATTGGCCCGATCGATGCCAATTTGACCTTTTTTACTTTTCTTTTATCAATGATCTTAAAAAAATTATCGACAGTCGATGAACTTGTAAAAGTAATGATGTCGATCTTTTCATCTTTTAGCATTTGCTCTACCATAAATGGCGTCCAAGCTTTAGGTTTTGCGGAAACTGTCCTATAAACCGGAACAATATCGACTTTTGCTCCTTTTTTTTCCATCGAAACTTCGATAACATCGCGAGCAACTTGGGCTCTCGGTATCAACACATTTTTGTTTTTCAAAGATCCAGGAAATCCGGCGACAACGCCTTCTCCGACAAATACTTTCGGCACATAATCGGCCTTAATATTATATCGGCTCAATTGCTTAGAAGTTGCAGGTCCGATGGCGCCAATTTTTATATGGGCCAAAACTTTTGCATCTAGCTTTTTTTCAATTATTCTCTTGAAGAAATGGTCGACCCCGTTTGTAGAGGTAAAGATCAGCCAATCGTAAGATTTAAGATCACTGATCGCTTGATCAAGCTTTGATAGATCTTTAATAGGCTTGATATCAATTGTCGGGAATTCGACAACATAAGCACCAAGATTAAGTAATTTTGATGAAAGAGATCCGGCTTGTGCTGAAGTCCTTGTTACTAGGACCGTCTTGCCGAAAAGCGGTTTCTTTTCAAACCAATTCAATTCTTTTCGAAGATTTATTACGTTGCCCACGACGATCAATGCAGGTGCTTCGACTTTCGCCTTTTTGGCTTTGTTTACGATGTCTCTAATATCGCCAACGATCGTTCGCTGTTTACCGAATGTTACCCACTCGACAAGAGCGACTTTGGTATTTTTATCAATTCCATTTTCAACAAGCTTTGCAATTATCTTGGAAAGATTTTCAACTCCCATATAGAAAACCAAAGTGCCCATATAAGATAAATTCTTCCAATCGATCGATGTAATTTCCTTGGTTGGGTCTTCGTGCCCTGTTATAAGACTAACTGATGACGCATACTTTCTGTGCGTTAAAGGGAATCCAGCGTATGCGAGTCCCATTGCCGCGGTTATTCCCGGCACAATTTCGAATTGGATCTTATTTTTAACACAGAGCTCGGCTTCTTCCCCGCCCCGGCCAAAAACAAAAGGGTCTCCGCTCTTGAGCCGTGCGACATTCTTTCCTTGTTTAGCAAAACGAATTATAAGATCGTTAATAGTGTTTTGATTAATTATAAAACCGTCTTTTGTCCTGGTTCCTTTTTTATCCCCGCAGATCAATTCGGCATCATCTTTTACATATCTTAATAGAGATGGGTTGACAAGATAGTCGTATATCACGACATCACACTTACCAAGCGCTTCAATTCCTTTAACAGTAAACAATCCGGGATCACCGGGGCCTGCTCCTATAAGATAGACTTTGCCCTTCATCAACAATCTCCTTTTAGTCAAATCTGAGAATAAATTCTCGGTTTGGACTGAAAAACAGCAGAATTAATTCTGCTGTTTTTTTAATGGGAACCGCGAATTCATTCGCAGGTTCCCAAAATCTTATTAGCTCCCATTTTAATTAGCTTTGCAGCTAGTCTTGTCCCGATCTTTTCAGGATCATTCTTTGGTCCGGACAACTTAGCTCGAATAACTTTCTTACCATCTGTTTTTGCAACAACACCATCCAAGATTATTTTATTGCCTCGAACAACAGCGAATGCGCCAATTGGAACCTGGCATCCGCCGCCTAGTGCAAAAAGCAACGCGCGTTCTGCGCGAGTGGTTATTTCAGTTAACGGATGATTCAGTTTCTTAAGCAATCCGATCGTTTCCTCGTCATCGCTTCTGCACTCTATTGCAACGGCTCCCTGTCCAGAAGCAGGTAACATCCACGAAAACGGAATTTTCGCAATTCGAAACTTCCAACTTCCAACTTCCAATTTTAATCTTTTAATTCCAGCATACGCTACAACGATCGCATCAAGACCAAGCTCGTCCATCTTTCTTATTCTTGTATCAAGATTGCCTCTGATATCTACAACATCCAGATCCGGCCATTTGGCAAGCAGTTGCGCTTTTCTTCGCAAACTGCTTGTTCCGATTTTTTTGATCCTTGCCCCTTGCCCCGTGCCCCTCGAAATAATAACGTCCCTAGGATCCTCTCTCTTAGTCACCGCCGCGATCATAAGTTTTTTCGGCGTATCTGTTGGAAGATCTTTCAAACTATGAACTGCAAGATCGATCTTATGCTTCAATAAAGCCTGTTCGATCTCTTTCACGAATAATCCCTTTCCTCCGATCTTTGACAGAGGCACATTAAGGATCATATCCCCTTTAGTCTTAATAATCTTAAGCTCAAATTTGATATACTTGAATTTTTTGGATAGTTCATCAGCAACGATGCTCGATTGAGCTATTGCAAGACGGCTTCCGCGTGTTCCGATCGAGATCTTTTTTGCCATTTTATTACGTTCTCTTTTTCTTCTGAAATTATCATTTCGACTTTCGGTATCTCGGATTGGCGCGCCCTAAGGTTTTCGGCGGCGATAGAATTCAAATCATCAATATCATACAGATACACGGAAGACAACTCCCCTATTTGCGGATCTATATCTCGTGGTACCGCGATATCAATTAAAAACAAAGGATTGTTCCCTCTTTTATGCAATACATTTTGGATTCGCGTCCTGTTTATTATGTAATGGGATGAACCGGTTGAAGAAATGACGATATCGCATGTCTCCAAATATTTATCTAGTTCGTCGAATTTTACCGCATTGCCGCCGATCTTTTTTGCCAATTCTTCCGCCCTAGAATATGTCCTGTTGGCCACAAAAACGACTTTAGATTTCAGAAGCGATGCCGCTACCTCGCTCATCTTCCCTGCGCCGATAATCAGTACCTGTCTTAATTCCAAGTCTCCAAATATCTTGCGGGCAAGCTCAACCGCCGCGGACCCGACCGATACGGCGCCTCTTGTGATCTGTGTTTCTGTGCGGCTCCGTTTCCCTGAATTTATCGCGCGATTAAAGACGGTGCTTAAAAGAGAATTAGTAGTTTTTAGCTCCAATGCCGCTTGATACGAATCTTTCACTTGGCCCAAGACCTGGCCCTCGCCAACTATCATTGAATCAAGTCCCGATGCGACGCGCATTAAATGTTCTATCGCCTTTGGCCCCGAATATTTATAAATATATTTTTCGATCTCCGAAAACCATATCTTAAAATAATTTTCGATAAATACTATCAAAGCATCAAAATCATGCCCCACAGAGTAGAGCTCCGTCCTATTGCAGGTGGAAATTATGACAATTCCATTTCCTTTGACCTCGGCGGCATTTTGAAAATAAGTCATCGCTTCTTTCAAGCGGTTTGAAGGTATTGCGATTTTTTCGCGTACTTCTACGGGAGCTGTCTTGTGGTTCAAACCGACAACCCTAAGCTGCACGTTTTTTTCTCCTTAAATTCCCGAGTTCTTCTGTTAATTTAGCGAACTGTGGAGGGATAATATCCTCTAATTTAATTCTCAAAGCTTTCGCAAAAGCAGGTGCCTGCCCTGATGTGGAAATTGATACGACCAAAGACCCTCTCTTGACGATAGCGGGAGCAATAAATGAACAAAGCTTTGGGTTATCGACGATATTAACTAATATATGGGCTTTTGTTGCATCCTTGTAAATAGCACGATTCAATTTTCGGTTATTTGTCGCGGCAATTACAAGTATCGCGCCTTTTATGCCGCCCTTATTATATTTTTGTTTAATAAGTTTAATTTTTTTAGCTTTGGACAGAAGCATAAGGCCCGGCATGAATCTCGGAGAAATAACTGAAACTTTGCCTCCAAATTGAAGCAGGGTTTTGACTTTGCGTTCGGCGACATCGCCTCCCCCAATGACAACACACAACTTATTTTCAATATCCAAGTTGATGGGATAGTAGCTTTTAGGCATAAGAAGATGTAATTATACCATATTTTAGAGACTAATTATTTCTTCAGCGCGCCATTGCTTTATTGAGCAGCTCGATCCCCTTTTTTGCTTCCTCAACTGACTTGGTCAGCGAAGCTTTAGCTTGATCAGGATTGTGGAAGCCGTCAGAATTCTCGGCTGTCCACCATTCCCAAAGGATGTGGGCTTTCTGGTGCTGCTCCTGCGCTTTGGCGATCGTTTCAGCGTCGACATTTATCTTCTTTGCTTCAACAATCTTATCGATCAAATTTCCCAGCCAGAACTCGGCTTTACGCATTTTTCCTCTGACATGATTTTTGATCGAATCAATGGCATAGACTGCTTCCTGCGGCGTCCACTCCGAATGGCATTTCAAACAGGTTTCTTTAATGTAATTGCGCGGGCTGGTCTGCCAGTGTGAAGTGAATTCCTGGCCGTTTTTCCCTTTAACCCGCGGCATATGGCAATCATTACAATTGACACCGGCTTTGTCATGCCGGGAATTCCAGAAAACTTCCGTCTCCGGATGTTGCGCCTTGAACAAAAGCCCGCCGGTCAAAGTATGCATAAAATCACGGAACCCAAGTTTATTATAATGTTCGTAGATATTGAAGACATCCTTGAGCGGAAAATGGTTCGTACGGATATCTTCAAAACCGACTTTCCCACCGCTTTTAAGATCGATCCCGGGATTGCAGTTATATTCCACGTGGCACTGCCCGCATTGCAGTTTTGCGTCGTATTTATCCAGGATGGCTATCTTTCTGAAATCACGGAAATCGACGACTTTTATTCCCGTTTTCCCCTCATCTTTATGCCAGAGAGTATCCTTCTCTTTTCTGGTCAACGCCTGGATCAAGGCATCGCGGACGATCCGCGGCTTGGTCGCGTGGGGATCGTGGCACTGAATGCAGCCGACCACATTTTGCAGATCCTGCGCGTACTCAACAACATTCGACGTTCGATCCCATTTTGCCCGCGGGTCTTTCTCTCCCATATATTTCCATTTCAAAATGCTGTCCGAAGTTTTGCACTGCAAACAGGTTGGGTTGGCCGCAGGCGCTGTTTCCGGCAAGAAGGCTTTATTCTCGCTGGTGCCGGGATACTTATTTTCGAGCAGGTCCCAGGTCTTGACCGGCGTTTTGGCCGTCACATATTGAAAACCATCCTTTGGCTGGAACCGCCCTCCATAAGACCTGTCTACAACCAGGTGGTCTATCAGCATGTACGCATGGCTGCGCGGCGAATTATGCTCTTTGGTAAAGCCATGCCCCATCATCAATTTATCCCAAAATGGATTAGGCGCCCGCCCGGTCAGCTGAGACTTTTCATCACGCGCTGTTTTTTTTAGATTGACCTTAAAGAAACTCTCAAACTGGTTGGCATGGCAGCGGCCGCAATTGTTCGGATCAAGTTTTGTCTCCGGCTTGTTCCCGGACGCGACCAGATGCTTTTGTAAATTACCATGGCAGTCGGCACAGGGAAGCCCGGCAGTTTTATGTTTCCCTTGGCTCCATAGATTTTTGATTTCGCTGTGGCAGGTAAAACAACTTTTCTGATCGATCGCCTCCTGGCTCAACGCCGGAAAACAAAATGCCGCCAAAACGAGAATAACTACCGAGAATATTTTTCTCATTTCCTCCCCCATTAGAATTTCACTTGCAGATGAGCATTGACGCTTGTGCTGTTCCCCGCTCCGCTCTCTGTCCGATAGCGGTCAATATCAAAGAGTATCAGCGTCCCTTTGGCCAGCTCATAAGCCACCCCGGCAATGTAGCGGGTTCCGGCATCGCCGCCCGCTGATGTGTCCGGATCATATTGGTCAAGCCGGACGATCAGCGCGTAACCTTTTGGTAAATCGGAAAATAGCTCCGATTTTAAAGAGCCAAAGATCGAGTAGCCGATGCCGTTCTTGCCGGCGGCAGAAGATCCGGCAGCGATCAGGTAGTCTCCTGCCACACTGATATTTTGATCTCTATAAGCCAGCTGGGCAATATAGCGATCCCGCGGTTTGTCAGGGGAATCGCTCCAATAATCTTTGGAAACAAAACCCGAAACCATCACATTATTATCAGGCTTACCCGTCAGCCTGACCTCCAGGCGCTTCGACTCGTCTGTCTCCGCGCTCTTAAAGCCGGCGCCGTTTACAATTACCCCGTGATACTCGAGTTGCTCTCCGATCTTGCCGTCAAGGCTAAGCCCAAAATCGGCGGAGCTTAATGCCCCGATCCGGTCGATAAAGCTTGAACCCTGAACCCGATACCTCCAAACCCCGTCTTCAAAACCGATCCAGGGCGTGGGGACCAAGCCCATTCTTAGCCGCCCGCCTAAAAGGCCATCTGACATCTCCAAAAAAGCAAACTTTGCAAAAAAATCGAGCCGCCCGCCGGTTGTCGCCGTATCGCGGATTAGATCTGATGTGTATTGAAATTTAAGATCGTTATTTAATTTAGCGGCATAAGTAAGGTAGAGCCTGGTAATGTCAAAAGCGCTGGCGCCTGATGCCGGGATGTTCATATATTGCGCGAGCATGATACCATCAAATTTCCCATCCATAGCAAGAATGCGACTGGCAGCCAATGATACAAAAAGCAATATTGAGGCAAATATTTTGTATTTCATAAGTAAATAATATTATTTCAGCAAGTTTTATGCCACAGCTATTTACTCATAAAAGATCATTTAAACAACACAAATTTATACAATATTGTATAAGATTATACAATATTGTAATATTAATACATGTATTGGAATTCGGAAACGATCTTGGTAGTTGGCGCCGAGCCAATTGTTTGGGTTACAAGCCCTTCAAGCGCTATTCTTCCGGCTTTCATTGGTTCAACGGAAAGCCCCGCGGCAACCTGCCTGGTTTCATCGTTTGAAATATTGGTATTCCCATCCCAATTGTCAAACCTTCCGAATAAAGCCGCTTTTTCCGCAATAGCCAGATCGGCTTCAACATAATAGCCTAAATTGCTAATTGATGTCCCGCCAACGGGTGAATTTTGGCCGACAAGCGCTCCGCCGACAAAACTTACGATAGAATTTGTATAATTGCCGATCAACCCCAATTGGGTGAAATTTGTTTCAGATGTTGAAAGATATGTTGTTGCAATGCCAAGCGCCGCGGCATCTGTCGGATTTAGGGACCAAACGCCGTTATATCCATAAAGGCCTATGCTGCTTCCGTTATCATCAAAAGCCTTCTCAACTGTCAAATAAATATCCTTTGCACCATTCGTGTCTCCGGCGGGATTGATATTTTTATGGCCGGTACCATTTACGATCCCCAAAGCGCCAAACATATCTCCCCTGTTTGCTGCAAATTCAATTCCATACTGCCTGGCTCTTGGAGCATATGGATTATTTGCCGCAAAGCTTGCCGACTCTAAGACATATGGGCGGCTTATAGGAAGCCTTCCGCCTGTTCCGGCAAGGTGAAGCATTGATGGAGAAACTTGGCCTATCCTGAAAGTATTATAATCTTTATCGTCGCCAAAAGTTCCCATTAAGTACGCTTCCGCGAGCTTCTCCCTATCCGCTCCGCTCTTGTTATTTTCATGCAAATACTGCTCATAGAAGAAAGAGTAGGTTTTATCAAGCGGTCCGCCCGCATATAATGAAAGGGCTTCAACATAAAATCCAGGCCTGTTTGATGCAGTATTTTCGTATTGCGCGCGTATTTTTTGGGTTACAGAAACATAATCGCTTAAGTTTGCCCAAGCCCCGTCTTTTGTTTTAGAATCTTCGCCGGCAAGCCTATGTCCGCGCCTTAAGAAATCTTTACCGGTCGAATTAAGCTTATTCTGTTTCCAGTGGCACATCGAACAATCGGTGCCATACTTTCTAGACCAAGCGGAAATGGCGTTTACCTCGGACAACAAGACAAGCGAAAACACAAAAACAAAAAACAAGACCGCAATTTTTTTCATATAAGCCCCCTTCATAAAGCTTGCTTTAATATTAAACTAACAGAAAAATTTGTCAAGAGGAATTTTTCGTGTAAGCTAAATCAACCGAATTTATAAGCGATCCCGAAGCCGCCGCGAGGGTATTTCCACTCCAAATTTTCACTGCAAATAATGCGGCATGTCCCGCATTCGAGGCACCCTTCGTATGATACGGAAACTTTTCCTTCTTCAAGCTTATAAACCTGCGCGGGGCAAGTGTAGAGGCAAGCTTTCTTTTCGCACATCGTGCATTTTGAAGGATCCTTTATTTTCAAATGCGGATTTTTATCAACTACGTACCTGTCTAAGAATAATTTATCTTCGAGATTCATTCGTTCCTCCTTTAAACTATCTTCATCCGTACGATATTTTCGTACGCTTCATTAACGCTTCATTAACGCTTCAAACGATGATATGTCCATCTACCCGTTCGCCCGATCATCTCTACCAATCCTTTGTCCGCCGGGGCTGCTATATTCGATCCGACCCTTGAACATCTTGATGATTATCCTGCTGCCGGAAATAAAATAATCCCGATGCGCGACCGCATTGACTATTAGTTCGCGGATGGCGTAAAAAGGGTATTCGGGGATCTCTTCGCGAGGGATCTGCCCAGGGACAAGGTGGGAAGATATCTGAATATGTTCCTTGATATAGTCATCGGCTTTATCTATCAGATCGAATAAATTGCCGTAAAAGTCCTTGATATCGAGGTAACGATCTGAAACATTTTCCCCCGGGTATCTGACAATCGTAATCTGATTCTGGGAAATAAATTTATCGGGTTGTTTGCCGAATAATAACATTCCCCCGTTTAGCACTCGATTATTTTTAACGCAACCCAGACCCTCCAGCAGTTTTTGATCGGAGGATGAAACGGACTTCCCGGAAAAATTCTTATAAACGGATTTAAACCATTTAACCTTAAGCCAATCGATATCATTCAATTTAGCGCCGGCACACTCTTCCCTATCGTATTGAACATCGATCCGGCTCCTTTTGATCAATAACCGCTCATACTCATTGCGGCTCATCGGTTTGGCGTTCTTACCGAGGCGGATAAACGCCCGCCCCTGAAAGAGATGAGGCTTGTCATGGCTTTCATTGACTTTAATAGCAATGATATGCTTGGCTCCGATAACTATCGGGGTTACTTCGGGATATATTTTAGGGTCAGAGTTATCAACAATAACATCGACTGTCCGTTCAACGGTTTGCCTCCCCACATCAATCCCAACGATTTGCCTGTCATCAGAAACGCCGATTAAAATGACGCCCCCCTTGGAATTAGCGAAAGAACAAGCGATTTCCCCCAACCTATCAAGATTAGCTAAGGACGACTTGAATTCTACTCTTGAACTTTCACCGGACTTAATAATTGCCAATAATTCTTTCTTATGCATTTTAATTGGTTTTATCTCACAGAATTTTCTTCTTACCCAAAAGCCCTCCATGCGGAAAATGCGTCTTTCATCAAGCCAAGCAAGCTTCTCTTTTTCAGGGTCGAAGCGAATATTTTCTTCTGTTTTTTCCATTTCGATACGCCGTCGACAGTTAAAAATTCGGTCGCGGCATCATTTATGATCTCGGGATAAGTCGTTAAAAGCTGCCGGTTTCCTTCAAGATATGCGTAACTATTGCGATATTTTTTTAGATCGGCCATAACATAGCTATTATCCAAAGATCTTTTATAGGAAGAAAGCTGTCTCGCCGAAAAGTCGCCTTTTTTATGGGCTTCAATAATAGCCTTTGCAGCGAGACGCCCGGAAGTCATCGCCAAATTCGATCCTTCTTGGTGAAGGCCGTTAACCATCATACCGGCATCGCCAACAACAAGAAAGCCATCGCTATATAATGGAGGAATAGCGTTAAAACCGCCTTCCGGGATCAAATGCGCCAAGTATTCCCGAATCTGCCCTCCGGAAACCAGGGGTTTTACAACAGGATGGTGCTTCATCTCTTCGATCAAGTCATAAGGACTTATTTTGTAATTAACCCAGTCGGAAACTATACACCCGACACCTACCGAAATCGTATTTTTATTTGTGTAGATAAAACCAACACCAACCATTCCTTTGGTTATAGCTCCTGCGATCTCGATCGTAAGACCTTGATCGCCTTCAAGATCAAAAAGATCTTTAATGCGTGTTTCCGGCATTGCAATAATTTCTTTAACAGCCAAAGCCACATTTTCTGGCCCAATTTCGCGGTGGAATCCGGCCGCTTTTGACAAAAGTGAATTCACACCGTCAGCAGCGACTACGACTGGCGCAAAAAGATCTCCATCCGCCCTTCCGGTTTTCACACCAATTATCCTCTTCTTATCGTCTCTTATGGCATCTTCAACCAAAGTTTCAGGAATGTAAAAAACGCCTTTTCCGATCGCTTTCCCGACGAACCATTTGTCGAACTTGGCTCGCAATACAGTAAAACTATTGTAAGGCGCAACCCCGAACTTCGGATTTTTATGCGAGAACGATACTTTGGAATCTTTAGTCAAAAGCCAAATTCTTTTTTCGGTTATACATCGCTCTAACGGTGCATCTTTCCAGAATTCGGGGATAATTTCGTTGACCGTCCTGCTGTATATCTGCCCGCCCATAACATTTTTTGAACCCGGGAATTCCCCGCGCTCAATCAACGCGACCTTGAGCCCCGCGTCGGCCAATACTATCGCAGTAGACGTTCCCGCAGGCCCTGCCCCGACTATTATTGCGTCAAAATGATTAGTTTCCATATTTTTCCCAATAACTAACCAGCGAGTAAACCCTGCCTGCCGGTAGGCACGGCTCGCGGTTAGCATCCCCATAACCGCGACGTTTAGCCGCAGGTATTATATTCTTCACTTCAATCTCTCCTTGAACATTTTAGTGAACATCGGGACTACTTCGAACAAGTCGCCGACGATAGGATATGTCGCTATTTTATGGATCGGGGCGTCTTTGTCTTTATTTATCGAAACTATTACATCCGATGTCTGCATTCCGACAAGATGCTGAATAGCGCCCGATATGCCGCAAGCAAAATATATTTTAGGCCTTACAGTTTTACCGGTCTGCCCTACTTGCAAGCTCATTGGAACCCAGCCTGCATCCGCAGCTTTTCGAGATCCTGCAATTACTCCGCCTAATAGATCGGCTAATTCCTTAAGAACTGCGAAGTTTTTAGAGCCGCCAACTCCCGCTCCACCCGAGACTATTATTTCCGCATCTTCGATCGGAGCTTCTGTTTTTACTTGGCAGGCAAAACTTACAACCCTTGCCAAAATATTTTCTATATTAACTTTTTCGGTTATTACTTGGCCTTTACGATCTTGATCTTTTTCGATCGCTCTCATGACCCTGGGCCTTACTGTCGACATTTGCGGCCGATTGTTCCGGGTCAAGATTGTAGCCATAATATTCCCGCCAAATGCGGGGCGTGTTTGTTTTAGGTTTCGGGATCCTTCTTCAATATCCAGGGCAGTACAGTCGGCTGTGAGCCCCGTTTTTAAATGCGTGGCAACTGCTCCGCCAAGATCTCTTCCCATAGTGGTCGCGCCCAAAAGCAATATTTCAGGTTTATATTTTTGAACCAATTGGAGAACCCCTTGCGCATAAGCTCCCGTCAAATAATCTTTAAGTTTTGGATCATTGACAACATAAACAATATCGGCGCCATGCGCAATAATATCTGTGGCTAAATTTAATACCTGATCACCGAGTAAATATCCATAAAGAGGAACGCCTAATTTATCGGCAAGCTTTCGTCCTTCTCCAAGAAGTTCAAATGCAACTGAAGCGATCTTTCCTTGCGATTGCTCGATAAATACGGATACTCCGCGATATTGGTCCAAGTCAGACATTGCACTTTATCCCTTCCGATTTTAGTATTGGCGCCAGCTCGTTCACGATTTTTCCGATTTGCTGTTCGTTTGCTTCGATCACATTTACTGATTTTTTTAGAGGCGGCGAGAAGATCTTTGCTACCCAAGTAGGAGATCCTTTGAGCCCTAACATGTTTTCATCAAGCCCCAAAATATTTTTGTCCCATGTTGTAATTTCATGGCTAATTGCCTTCATTAGATTGGGAAGCGAGGCATATCGGATCTCGTTTGATTCTTTAAGTATCGTAAGTAATGCGGGAAAAGGCGCCGCAACAACTTCTATGCCCTCTTCCAATTTTCTCTCAACAATTATTTCTTTCTTTTGAAGGTCAATACTGTCAACATGTAATACATAGGTAAGCTGGGTCATATTCAAACGAGTCGCGATCCCAGGCCCTACTTGGGCGGTATCTCCATCAATGGCCTGTTTTCCACAAAATACGAGGTCCGGCTTTATTTTATCTATTGCGCCGGAAAGCGCGTAGCTCGTGGCTAATGTATCAGCGCCGGCAAATTTTCTGTCCGTTAATAAAATCGCGTCATCTGCGCCGAGTGATAATGCTTTTTGCAAGACATCTTTTGCTTGCGGAGGGCCCATACAGATAGCAATTACGGAAGCTCCATATTTATCTTTTAATAAAAGAGCTTCTTCAAGGGCGTGGACATCGTATGGGTTAGCTATTGATGGGACACCTTCCCGGACCAGGGTATTTGTG
Source organism: Candidatus Saganbacteria bacterium (assembly GCA_016223245.1). Lineage (NCBI taxonomy): Bacteria > Bacillati > Candidatus Saganbacteria bacterium. Next base: position 39,350 of record JACRPL010000005.1, read on the forward strand.
GCCGGATCGATCTTGACATCGGTTGTATCGGGGACTTGTTTTATACATACAACAATTTTCATGGCAGGAAAATTATTATATCATTTTTATGCAAAGCGGGAAAGCCAAATGCTCGCCTCATACAGTATTATTAGAGGAAAAGCCATGAGGGATTGAATAAAAATATCGGGAGTCGGAGTAATAATGGCCGCCGCAATAAAAATAAATAGGACCGCGTGACGCCTGTATCTCTTTAATAATTCAGCGTTAACTATCTTCAATTTTGAAAGAAAGAATAATACGAGAGGAAGCTCGAACGTTGCGCCAAAGCCTAAAAGCAATAAAGATACAAAAGAAATATATTCATTAATTGTTATCATAGGGGTTGACCAAGATGCGCCAAAGTCGATCAAGAACTTGACCGCGGCAGGGATCGCCAAAAAGAACCCAAAACTCGAGCCAAAAAGAAATAATATAAAAGACGCCGGCGCAAAAATAAATATGTTCTTTTTCTCTTTATCCGATAGGCCAAGCGCAACATACTTCCAAACATTATAAATAATAACGGGAAGTGAAAGAAAGAATCCTGCCCACATGCAGACTTTAAAATATGTTATAAATGCCTCTGTCGGGTGTAAAAAGACCAATTTTCCTACGGGGCGCGAAACGAAGCTAATAATTTGTGGAACAAATTGCCAAGAAATTGCTGACGTTATACAAAATGAGATCAAGCAGTAGATAAGCCTTCCGCGAAGCTCCACAAAATGTTCGATTAGAGTAAATTTGGGGTCGTCCATTCAAATTTATGATTTCTTTTCTTCGTCGCCTTTGGTGGCTTTTTTGAATTCTTGAATAGCTTTTCCAAGGCTTCTTCCGGCTTCAGGAAGTTTTTCCGTACCGAACAGAAGAATAAAAATTATTACGATAAGTATCAATTCCGGCATTCCTAGTCCAAACATTGTTCCACCTCCAACGTGATAATTATATCACAACTCACCCCCTCCGACTTCGTCGGTTTCCCCCTCTCTTAATAAGAGAGGGGGATTAAGGGGGTGAGTTAATTATTAGCTTTTAACTTTGGCTTTCAGCTTTCTGCTTTCACATGGCACTTTGCGCAATTTGCGGCTACGGCAAATGCTTTCCCTTTTTCCTTATGGCATATTCCACAAAATTTGCCCTTACTTATGTCGGCCATTTTAATCTTGTTCGCGCCTGATTTCATCTTTGCAATGATCGCAGGATGGCAGGTTTTACAAGTCATCTTTGCGACAGCAAGGTGCTTTGCATGCGAGAATGTTACAGGAGACTGTGTCTTACCCGGAAAACTTACATCTTTTGGCGCAGCTATTGCAACCAATTGCAATGCGAAAATCGCTAATAGGACCAATGCGGATTTCTTCAATTCAACTCACCTCCTGCTTAATAAATTTTCTTAGCTCGCGTAACTGTGGAGCCCCGACAACAAAAGATTGACCCCAAGATAAGTAAATATTACCACAACAAATCCGATCAATGCAAACCAAATCGCGACTTTGCCCTTCCATCCCAAAATCAATCTGGCGTGAAGATATCCCAAGTAAACAAGCCATGTTATGAGAGACCAGGTTTCTTTGGGATCCCAGCTCCAATACGTTCCCCAAGATTGCTCCGCCCACACGGCACCGGTTATAATTACCAATGTCAGGAATGGGAATGCAAAAGCGATCAATTTGTAAGTCAGGTCATCAAGCATCTCTTTTTTAGGAAGCCATTTGAAATTGAAATATTCTTTTAACAAATAAAGACACGCGGTTGAAAAAGAAATAGCCAAAACTCCATAGGAGACGATCGCAACGCTTACATGCGCCAAAAGCCAATTGCTTTGAAGCGCGGGCATCAAGGTTTCGATCGATTTATTAAGTGTTGAAGCGTAAAGAGCCGCCAAAAAACCTATCGGCACGGCTATTATCCCTATAATTTTTAGTTTATACATAAATTCGATAACGAGATAGATCAAAATTATCCCCCAAGCAAAACTTGTCATGGATTCGTAAAGATTGGAGAATGGCAGGCGCCCTGATGAGATCGTCCTCGCAATTATCGAGACTGTGTGAAGGATAAAACCTAGAGATAAAATAAGCGTCGCGAACGATCCGACATTTTCTTTTTTAAAAGAAACATAAATGAAATATGAAACCATTGAGATCAAATACGATAAAATCGCATAAGATAAAAAATTCGATTCAACGCTTAACATATATCATAATCCCCACTCCTATTGTCAAAAATAGAAATCCTATAAAAACCGCGGGTATCCCCGGATCCATTTTCACCTGAAGCCCGGTAAATTCCGTGGCTCCGATCAATTTAAATGTATACCCTTGAACGGATATCGGTTTGTTTTTAACAAGCCAGCCAATTCCCGGAATAAAAGCGGCGGGAGTTGTCGCTTCGTAAGTATCAATAGCCGTCCCGTGAAGCAAATGCAAGTCAGGCATAATATCTTCGACTTGGAACATTTGATTTGTGGCTTTGTAAGTTGAAATGCTTCCTTTGTATATAGGTATGTTTTCCACAACTCCCCCGGGGCCCTTAACTTCAACAACACCTTTTAACCCGAAACTGGATTGATAGAATTTGACGCCCTTATATGCCAGAGGGTTATTGACAAAGATCGTTTTGCGCAGCACTTCTTTGCTCCCGTCAATAACGGAAAGATCGGAAGTAAAAGAGGTTGGCCTTCCGCTTGCGTCGAACTTGGCATTAAAATCATTAAGCTTAACGGAAAAATTCTTATGAGGCTCAAAATAGGAAGACCCCTTTTCAATATTGATGTTATCGGAAAATCCCGCTATTGCTCCGTAGATAGCTCCAAGATATATAATAAGAACGCTCACATGCGCAAAAAAAGAACCCCATTTGTAAATGCTCAATTGCCCGCGCAACGCGCTCGTTAGCCTCTTTAAGCTGCAGACAAAGATCGAACATCCAAGCAATATCAAGACTAGGTTGAAAACAAAAGAATAATAAAAATTTGTTAATCCCAAAAATACAAAGAGCCCGGCAAAGGCTTCGCCATAGAGTTTTAGATACAATTCGTAGGCTTCTCGTTGAGGGATGACGGTCCCGATAATCGAGATTAACACCAAAATAATTATCAGTATGACTGCAAAAACGTTTGAAGCGAAGAGATCCCATGCCTGCCGGCAGGCAGGCCAAATTCTTGACAAAAAATCTTTCACTAGCTATAATCCTCCAGTCTGCTTAAAATTTTATCACAAAGGGATATTGATGTCTAATTTCAAAAATTACGAGCACATTTTAAGGTTAGTCATCGCATTAGTTGTTTTAGTTGTCGTTTTCTTGGTCGTCAGGTCACAATTCATCCCGAAAGATTTTTGGAAATACGGACATTATAGAGGCGGCTCGGTAAAAGAGAACATGGACCGTCCGCGAAATTATGCCGGAAGCACAACCTGCAAAGATTGCCACGAAGACAAGGTCAATCTTTGGTCAAAAAATGCCCATAAAACTGTTATGTGCGAAAATTGCCATGGAGCGCTTCTCAAACATACAGAGGACCCAACTTCTCTAAAGCCTTCGATCCCCAAAAAAAGATCGCACTGCCTCCTTTGCCATTCGAGAAACATCTCAAAGCCAAAGTCCTTCCCGCAAATAGACAATAATGCGCATAATCCGGGCCAGAAATGCTTCGAGTGCCATAACCCGCACGATCCAATGGAAGGATTAAAATAATGAAATTATCAAGACGTGAATTTTTGGAGCTTTCCGGAAAATCAGTACTAGCGATGCTAGCCTTGAGCCTTCCAAAAAAATTACTAGCGATGCCCGAAGAAATGGCGAAATTCGATTGGGAAGATTATTATTGGGGATACGGGATCGACATTGAAAAATGCATTGGCTGCGGCAAATGCGTAAAAGCCTGCAAAGTTGAAAACAATGTACCGGATGAGCCCTTCTTCTTTAGGACTTGGATCGAGCGCTATGTCGAGAGAAAAGACGATAAGATCGAAGTTGATTCTCCAAACGGAGGCAAGGACGGGTTCCCCGAATTAAAAAACAAAAAAGACATTAAAAAATCGTTTTTTGTGCCAAAGATCTGCAACCATTGCGAGCATCCCCCATGCGTCCAGGTTTGTCCTGTCGGCGCTACATATAAGACAAAAGACGGGGTCGTGCTTGTTGATCCGGATTATTGTATTGGCTGCAGGTATTGCATCCAAGCCTGCCCTTACGGAGCGCGCTTCCTCCATCCCGAAAAAAGGGTCGCCGAAAAATGCACGCTTTGCTATCACAGGATAACAAAGGGATTGAGGCCAATGTGCGTCGAGGCCTGCCCTACCGGGACGAGGATCTTTGGGAATCTGAAAGACAATAACAGCATAATAAACAAATTCTTAAAAACAAAAAAGATAAATGTTCTAAAACAGCATCTGGGGACTAAGCCCAAAGCATATTACGCCGGAATGGACAAAGAGGTCAGATAATGAGCGAAATTTCACTAATGCTTTCAAAGATAATGCCCTTCATCCAGGGATTTATCTATCCAAACGACATCGAACTCCATTGGGGGATCTTGATCGTTCTTTATCCTTATATTACGGGCCTTGTTGCCGGCGCTTTTATTTTAGCCTCTCTCGCGCGCGTATTTAATGTTTCCGAAGTAAAAGCAACTTATAGGCTTTCACTCCTTACGGCTTTCGCATTTCTATCGACCGCGACACTGCCCCTCCTTGGGCATTTAGGACACCCCGAACGCGCACTCGAAATACTATTCACGCCAAAGCTTGAATCGGCAATGGCAATGTTCGGGTTTGTTTATGCCTGGTACCTCATGGCTGTTTTATGCCTTGAGATATGGTTCGATTATAGGAAAGATATCGTTCTGCGGTCAGCAAATGAAAAAGGCCTTAAAAAAATATTTTATACTGTATTGACCTTGGGTTCAAAGAATATATCAAGCGAAGCGCTTGCTTTGGACGAAAAGATCGGAAGGGTCATCACAATAATCGGCATCCCATCGGCTTTCATGCTGCATGGTTATGTCGGCTTTATCTTTGGGTCTGTTAAGGCCAATCCTTGGTGGAATACCACCTTAATGCCTATAATATTCTTGATGTCCGCCATGGTCTCGGGCATCGCCATGGTCATGCTTGTTTATATGGTTACGCAATGGTTAAGGAAAAAAGCCGTCGATATGCCTTGCGTTGATACGATCAGGCTCTATTTGTTCAATATTTTCCTGGTCGACTTTGCTCTTGAAATGCTTGATCTGATACATAGGATCTACGCGGCGGAAGAATCCTTCGATGTCTTGTCCATATTGATGAAGGGGAACCTCTTTTGGACGCAGTTCGTAGGCCAGATACTTGTCGGAACGATAGTTCCATTGGCGCTCCTCGCTCTCACCTTTCTATTTAAAACGAGCCCTTCTATCCGAAAATCATTCTATTTCGTATCGGCCATCCTCACTTTGGCGGGTATATTCTTCATGAGATGGAACGTCGTGATCGGCGGACAGCTTTTTTCAAAAAGTTTTTTGGGATTTACCACATATAAATTAAATCTTATAGGCATCGAAGCATATGCTGCCATAGCTATTGCTATCCTCCCATTCGTGATCCTTTCGGCCCTTATATACATATTGCCTCCCTGGGAAAAAGAATAAATGAAAGAAAAGCTCGATCGGCTGTTTCGCTCCCGCCTAGGAAAGATAGCCTTGATCCTTTTTGGATTATTTATTTTAGCCATACTTTCATTCGCACATTACAGCGAAAGCCCCTCCTTCTGCAACTCATGCCATATAATGAAACCCTATTATCAAGCGTGGAAAACATCCAAGCACAATTTCGTCAAATGCGTCGACTGCCATTACCCGGCTGACGCCTCCCCAAAACAATTCGCATGGAAAAAATTCCAATCGATGTCCCAGGTCGCGAAATATGTGACGCGCACTTATGGGACCAGGCCTTACGCAGAGATCGACGATTCGAGCTGCCTTCGCGGAGGTTGCCACGCGAAAAGGCTCCTGGAAGGCAAGGTTACATACAAAGAACATGTGGTTTTCGACCATGGCCCCCACCTGCTTAACCTTAGGCAAGGGAAGCAGCTGCGATGTACATCCTGCCATTCACAGATCGTTCAGGGGAGGCATATTGAAGTAACGGATTCAACTTGTTTTATCTGCCACTTCAAAAAAGACAAAAATGGAAAACGCCCATCGATCTCGAAATGTTCCACTTGCCACAAAATGCCCGAAAGACTGATCAAGCATGGAGGGTTCAGTTTCAGCCACAAGGACTTTGCCGGCGGAAAACAGCTTAACTGCGAAAAATGCCATTCTGATTCGATAATCGGAGAAGGGACAACATCAAAAGATAAATGCTTAGATTGCCACAACCAGCCCGACAGGATAGCCAAATACAATGACACGACATTTATCCACAAAAATCATGTTGCCGACCATAAGATCGAGTGCATTAGGTGCCATTCCGAGATAAAACATCAGCTTGGCCGTGTTATTTACCTTCTAGAAAGCCAATGTACGGTTTGCCATACAAAAAAACACGGCGGCGTACGGGAGATGTATATGGGAATAGGCGGCAAGGGCGTTTCTGATCAACCAAGCCCGATGTTCACCCACCAAGTGGACTGTGCCGGATGCCATATAACGCCGACTATTGCACCCGATGACGTATTATTTAAAGGGCAGACCTACAAGACCACGCAAAAAAGCTGCAGCGGATGCCATGCCGAAGCTTATGAGTCGGTACTTGACAGCTGGAAAGAACAAATGGACAAATCATTAAATGAGATAGAGTCAAAGCTTGCAAAAGCAAAGGACATTCTTGCCGCTTACGAAGAAAAACAAGATAAAAAGTACATAAAAAGCTTGACCCTATATAACGAAGCCAAATACAATTATTACTTCGTCAAAGATGCCAAAGGCGTCCATAATATTGATTATGCCGAAGCTCTGCTTAAAAAAGCAGGCGAGGATCTGGACTCTATTTTTTCTTATACCCTTCCATAACGTTCTTCAAGCCGTTCAATACCGATTCCGCGACCGATGGATGAAGTGCGACCTGAAATCCCACTGTATTATCTGGAATTACGGTTGTGCCACTTACAGATTTAACCATCTTAAAGTCAAAAATAACCTCGGTATTCGAAGATTTTAGCTCGACGAAATTTGAATAGAATATCTTATCTTTTGCCATTTATTTGCCTCCTTAACCGCGACGCTTGTCCCGATTCCCACATCGGGATTTAGCCGCTGGTCGCAAGCAAACCTGCGAGTGAACCCTGCCTGCCGGCAGGCACGGCTCGCGGTTTGTTAAATCGATTTTACCATAGAAAACATTCTAAAAACAGTGAAATTTTCCCCTGAATTTTAAGATATATATACGGCTCATAAAGGAAGCAATACATGGCTGATATGGATGCGGGAGCTGTAAGCTCAAAACCAATAACATTCTACTTTGAAGCTGGGACTTCTGTCGTAAAAGACGAAGTTTTGACCCCTGATTTTAAAGAAAAGACTTTAAACAGCGGAAAGACTGTTGAAAGCACGACATCGTTCAGGCTCCGCGGGACCTACGATAAATGGCAACTTAATATTAATGCCGATTATGCAAAGCACGTTTCAGGCGCTGTAAACCCATTTTATCCAGAAGGCTTTCGTCCTTATGAACTAAGTTTTGGCGCGCAGGACTTATCTGACGGCCATTTTGATTTTAAAGTTGGAAGATTCCCCGTGCTTGTCGGAAGAACTTATGGCATTGTCGATGGCGGACAAGCTACTGTCCACTCCCAATCGGGAGATCTATCGTTGACAGGATTTGGCGGATTTAAACCGGAAAAAACGACTTTGAAGATCGGCAAAAAATTGGCTTTTGGCGCGATAGCAACGGCAGATATCGGAAACACATTCTTGAACTTGAATTACCATGAAGTATTAGATGGCGACCGCGAACCTGAACGAAAGCGGCTTGGCTTCCAAGCAATGAATGAGAGCTTTGATTCACTTGAGATCAGGACTTCCAATGAATATGATCCGTTAAATAATACAGTTGTAAGACTACAGCTTGGGTCGGATTATCAATTAACCAAAGGTCTAAGGCTTGGGACAGAAGGCACAAAAGTTGATCCAACATTTGAACCCGGATCATTTTTTAACACTTTCCCGCACTTTCCCTACTACAAAATACTGGCCAGGGCACAATATAGGGCGGATAAACTTAAACTAGCTTTGAATTTCGGGCAGACAAGATTCGAATCCGATACCGTAAATACCGTAAGCGGCGACATAACTTTTCATGGTGCAAATATAGGCTCGATAGTTTCTCGCGGAAGCAGCGTTCCATACCTGAATTATACCGAAGCCCATGCAGGATATGACTTTAATATCAAAGATCGGTTAACAATAAGCGTGAACGGAAGCGCATATTTTTATGATGACGCGCAATTTAATGGTAACCGCGCCTATTATGCGGGCGGATCGGTTAGATGGGAATTCGCTTCTAATTTCGTCCTTAACGCCTCCGGAGCATTCAGGAAGAATGTTGACGGCGTTATTGACCCGTTGCTTCAAGCAGGGTTAACTTTTTATTACGCAAATATATTTTCGAAGGAGAAAAAATAATGGGCGACGGGCAGATATTCGAAATCTTCAATAAAATAGACCGTGCGCTCGCAATACAAAGATTCCCAAAACATAAAGGATACCTTAATGATGAAGACAAATGTTCCGCTTGCCACAAAACAACAAAGCCTCCTGAAAAAGGCCAGCCGCCGCTCGAACTATGGGTCCCTTTTTTCCCCCATGAAAAGCACGACACTTGTTCAGATTGCCATCCATCAAAAGACGGAAAAGAATTCTTGCCGAATAAGCAAAACTGCTTAGGCTGCCATGACGACGATATCCACCCTGAAACAGGGACCAGATGCACAAACTGCCACGCCCTGCCAGATGACCCAAAAACAGGGCACAAAGGCCAATTTCCGAAACATAATCCAAATGGAACCACTTGCGTTGAGTGTCACGAAATAAAAGATAAAAAAATGGCAAGAAGGCCACATCCAGAAAATTGGCCTCAAGACCACGGTAAGCCCGGTCCAATAAAGAAAGAACAATGCGGACAATGCCATGATTCAAGCCCAAAAGTTAAAGCATGTGCAACATGCCATGCAAAGCCAAGTTTGGCGCCTGAATCCCATTTAAAAACCGGAAGGCCCGATCCAAACTATAGATTATTTCTTCATATGCTCGATGCAAGGAAAAAAATGATCGACTGCACTTCTTGCCATGATACAAGGACATTTTGCGCAAGCTGCCATGCGAGTTATAAAAGAATGCCGAATGAGCACTTTGCGCCAAATTTTATGAGGGCTCACGGTCCGCAGGCAAAACAGGATCCCGAATATTGCTCGGCATGTCATGGAATAGGACAAAGATGCTTCCAGTGCCATCCCGGAGGAATAAATAAAAAATGATCATTGCCCAAAGAATTGGAAGAACGGGACTTAAGCTGGCATTAGCCGCATTAATGCACTTACCTGCAATAGGCTTTGTTTCGTGCGGTCCGCAAGGAGCAACATCGGTCAGCTTAACAAAAGTCCACAGCCAGATCGGATGGGCGGATCCAAAATCGCCTAACTTCCACGGAGAATATTTAAAAACAACGGATTTCAATCTCTTGTCCTGCGCGTCATGCCATGGCGCAGACCTGCGGGGGAAGAAAGACGTCGTTTCATGTTTTTCGTGCCACGATTTCCCGCATGCTAAAGATTTTGAAAAACTGCACAAAGTTGAGATATTAAAAAACAATGGGGTTGCTCAATGCATAAAATGCCATGAAGATTTAAAAGAAGTTAAAGATGGAAAACCTGGATGCAGATCATGCCATGATGGCGGGACATTTGGTTTTACGGACCACTCATCAATTGAAGAGGTGATCGGATCGCACGGCGATCAGGCAAAAACACGCGGCACCAAGCCTTGCCAAACATGCCATGCATTAGGCGATACGGAAAAGCCGCAAACAGTATTTTTTGACGCTGACGGAAAAGAAAGAAATCCTAATCTTTGCACCGAATGCCATACCGCCCCGATCCAAGTGGGAACGCTGATGCACTGGGGCATAGCAAATTGGAAGCTGACATCGAAAACAGATAGCGGATCTCATCCAGACTATCTTTTTACAAATAAATGCACACCTTGCCATGGAAAATATCCGGCGCTCGCAGGTAAAACACAAGGAGATGTTCAAGTTATAAAAGGATGTTCGTCCTGCCATGCTGGATTTTATGGAAAATTTGAACATAAAGATCCATTAGAAAAACATAAGGCTCACCTAACCGATGGAGCGAGTGAGCTTGGGGTTTCAAGATTGGATGTTGCAGGGAAAAGATGCGTAAAATGCCATGGATTTTCAAATGATAAAGATGTTCTGGACCAATATACCGGAAAACAAAAAACCATTCCTTCTTGCACAAAATGCCATAGCAATAGCCATTTACAGGACGATTGGACAAATGCGGACAATGGCGGGAAGCATAGGCTTGATGTTGGCCAGAACGGATTTAATGCCTGTAAACAATGCCATGGAGATAGCTTTGACGGAACGGCAATAATTCCCGGATGCGCGACATGCCACGCCGAAGGAAACAATTTCGGCAAAGTGCCCCACAACGGAAACGGATGGGCAGAAGACTCCGGTCACGGACTATATGTTAAAGCTAATGGAACGCCACGATGCGAAACTTGCCACAGCATCGGCGACAGCAATAAAAAGAAAACAAACTGGCCCGATGGGACCGAATTGCCCACATGTTTCAAGTGCCACGACGGCCCTACCGGAAAACCTGCCTCTCATGTGCCGGCATGGGCCGCATATTCTCCGATAAATCCGATAATGCATTCCGGTTTCTTACTAACAAAATATTATAATCCAGAAACTTGGGTCATGAAATTGGGTGCCGACGGCGGGAATTGCGAAAGCTGCCATTTTGACAAATCAAAAGCATGGACAACTTGTACCTCATGCCATGCCCCATACCCTGTACAGCATATTACATATAACCCAAAATGGTTATCACCGGGAGATAAAAATTTCCATGGAATATTACATAAAGATGATTTTAGCTCGTCATGCGCAACTTTTTGCCATGGAACAGATCTGAAGGGCGGATCATCACAAGTAGATTGCACAATATGCCACGACATCAAACCTAAGCCTTAGTTAAAGCCCTCCGGCTGTAATTGGATTTCCATGATGATGGCATGATGTGCAGCTGCTAAAACTATTTATATGAGCAACGCCTCCAGGGCCGCTTGTTTTTGAATGGCAGGCGGAGCATAGGCTGTTCAAATTATTGGCATCGCCTGCCGTATTTATCTTATTTGGATTGATCCTGACATTTTTTGAAACACCTATCGATTGGGTCGGCGCAATATAGGGCCAATTGTACGGCGGTCCCGACTGGGCTCCGTTGTCAGCATATTTTGTCCCATCAACGATATCAATAATGCTATACAAATTGCTGTCCCAGGTTTGGTCGTTATAATGTGATCCGTGCGGATTATGGCAATCGGTACATGCCATAGCCAAGACTGCAGTGGATGGATTATTTGCCGAAGGCCTCGCGGAACCATTCCCATGCCTGTCAGTCTGGTAGGACGTTCCAATATTTATCATTTGGCTTGAAGGAGCGATTGATTGGTTCGGATTTGAAACAGAATTTGGGAATGTGCCGCTATGGCACGACAGGCAAAAGTTTATTATCGATCCCCTATAGTCTGTTGCCCCGGCACCTGACCAAACGGTTGCGCGATCTTTAGGGTCGATCAAAGTCTCTATCATCCCGGCAGTGTTGGTCCTTTGTTTTGCCGCGTGCGAATTATGGCAGTTCCCGCATGCTAATTTCGAACCGCTGTAAGATTGGTCGGATGAAGATAGATCATGATGCGAGTTTACCGTCGTATAGCTTCCGGCGGACCCTGCCCCGATAAAGGTTGATGTCCCAAGCAATAGGGATTTGATATCGACAGGCCCAGGACCGCTTGAACTATGGCATGTATAACACAAATTAGTCTGGTTATTTTTTAACAAGGGCACAGCCGATGCCGCGTGCGGAGTATGGCAGCTGCTGCACCCGTTTGCGGCCATTGCGGGCGATGTCTTATGTATCGTCGAGTTCCACCCCGTTTTATCGTGGCATGTCATGCACAATGCGCCCGCAGAGTTTTGTTTCACCAGGAATTTGCCATTGGTATTATCGTGCGGATCATGGCAAGTGATGCATTGGAGTTTATAGTTTTTGTCCAGTTTTACTTGGCCTGTTAGATTTGAAGGATTTACAAGTTCCCCATTTAGGACGGCAAGATTATTATCGTATACAAATGAGACTGGATGGCTGCCCGAAAGATTTGTCCCGATATTTGCGGATCCTTGAATGTTTGCGGCTAACCCGGAAATAATGCCCATAGAGGTTGTTGAACCAACAGCAACGGTTCCATCGTGGCATCCAAGGCAAAGTTTTGAAGCGCCATCGGGCTGTCCGGGATTTGATTTGAGCGTTAAACTGACCGATTGGTTATACGGCGTAAAAGATTGGACAGTGGAGGCATGGTTCCACAGAGGATCCGCCGCGCTTGATCCGTGCGGGACATGGCAAAAAACGCAAATTTGTGTTTCGGCTGCCGCTTTGTATGTCCCGATACCCGACGCCGACAGGTCATGTTTTGTTCCTTTTATTTCTGCCATAACAGAACATGAGGAAAACACCAAGATTATAATTATTAATTCAACATTTTTTTTCATTTGATAAACCTAAATACCTGTACTCGATTGTTATATGAATCCGCGACATAGATATGATCTCTCTCGTCTATCGAAATTGCAGCTGGGACCCAAAATTCCCCTTCTTTATTGCCGGATTCGCCAAAGAACAGAAGCAGTCCGCCTTTTCCGTTAAAGATCTGCACATTATCGAAAGATGAATCGGTTACATAGATATTTTTATTGGAATCGATAGCTATCCCCTTAGGCAGTGAAAAAGATCCGGGAGCCCTCCCCATTTTTCCGAATTCGCTTTTCTTTTTCCCTTCCGGTGAGTATACTTGGACGCGAAAATTAAGCGAATCGACTACATAAATATTAGACTTTTGGTCAAGCACTATATACGTCGGATGATTAAGGCCTTCTTTTGTACTCGGAAAACTTGCCACAAAATCGTGGTCGCTGTTGAAGACATCGACAAGCCCCGAAATGGCATCTACGACATAAATTCGCTTCAGAACGCTGTCGATCGCTATACCGCATGGCCTGGAAAATATGCCGCGGCCTATTTCGCTTTTATAGTTCCCCGCGCCATCAAAGAGCAAAACCTTGTTCAATCCGGAATCGGCGACATAAATGTTCCCATTATCGTCCGACGCGGCGGAAACAGGGAGCTTAAGCTCGGTATTTCCGAATTTCTTGATCTTAAAATATTCTTTCTTCGACAGGTCGAATACATGGACAGCCCCAAGGCCGGTATCGGTAACATATATAATATTATTCTTGGCATATATCCCCTGCGGCCGGACGATATTATCGTTTTGCCCGCGCCCTAGCCCAAAAATAAAGTCAAACAATTTATCTTTGGATTTCTTTTCGATCTTTAAGTCTTCGGGCTTAGAGAAACTATAAAGATACTCGATCTTTGGCGTTTCGGGGGCGCGAGGCCAGACCAAGCCCGACAAGAAAAAAGACGCTGCAATAAAAAGTGCGAGCAGAAAGGCTTTATTAGAAATTCCTTTCAAAGGATGAGTACATTCTAGTATATGCACTTGAGTTTTGGTCCCTCCTTTCTGAATTAATGCTGAATTTGATCGTTGAATCGCCCAACCTATAGTTTACATCAGTTAAATTCCTAATTCCATATTGATCCGTGATCGCTGTATCGGTTGTCGTTTTACTGCGCACAAGCGATAATTGTTCGTTCAAGGTAAACCCATTTCTCGATAGATTGGCTTTGAACGAATCGATTGTATAATTCACGGTTTGCGTAATTTCATTGCCAAATTTCTCTTCATGGCGCAATTCAAGAACATTTTGCGGAACTGGAGCATAGCTTACAGCCGCGGCTACGCCCCTGTAATTGTAAGTATTGACCGTCGTGACAGATACGTCGCCTTCAATATACCAATTGTTAGCCAAATTGATGCCAACTATCCAATCATTCAAATCCTGGTTCTTGGCGCTGCTTGACGCAAGGGTAAAAACTTCTCCGCTAAACCTGTTCAGAGTCCTTTTGTATGTAAGCTTAATTCCTTCTTCTATAAGGTAACTCAAATACCCGTCAAGATACAAAGCTTTCCCGTTTGCGTTAGCGCCCGAATAGGTTTCGTCCCTGTAATCAGCGTTCAAATAAAGTTTTTTTGCAAAGTTAAAACTGACAGACGACCGCCTAGATACCAACCCCTGCGACCTATCGCTTGATTGGTCGGCCATGTTAACGCTGCCTGTACCGTAATTAAAAATAAATTCCAAGTAATTCACAGGCTGGATGCTTATTGACGCCCCTATTTTTTTTGACCTCTGGTAGTTCTTCTGCCCTGCGGGCATGTCATAATCGACCAAATTAACAGTATCCAAATATTCGGGGTTGATGTTAATATTAGGCGTCAGCTTAATAGTCGACGTTGCCGATAAATGCTCAAGTTTTTGGTTATAGATGGAGGAGCTTCCTACTTGGTTATATATCTGCTGGTTTGAATAGCTTCCGGTATAAGCGATCCGATCCCCTACCGCCCCTGATTGGTTGAAAGTCAAAAGATTGTCGCGATTTACAAGATTTGCTCCGGTCGAAAAGTATGTATCATCGTAAAGACTGCTCCGCACATATCGGGCGCTGAAGTTTTGCGAAAAGATAGAATAGCTTATGCCAAGCTCTCCTTTTTTATCGTTCTTGTTTATCCCTTCGCTTGTTGCAGCTCTTGCGCTTCCGATCTCAAAGCCTCCGGTCAATACGGGCAAGTTCGGCAAGTAATATGAGGCGAAAATCGATGTGCGGTTATCAGCTATCGGATTGTTGTCGTAGAGCAAATTGGCATAATCTTTCCTGTAAAATGAAGTTGATAAGCGCAGCGCGTCGCGAAAATTGAGCGAATTCGTAAACGTGAAGTTCTTTAATTCCGCGGCGCCGCGCTGATATTGGAACGAAAGCCCGTACGAGCCGATCCTGTCCTCAATGACATATCCCCTTAAATTTGCAAGATAATCCTGCGCAAATATCTGCTGGGTCAGGCTGGAATCAAGATAATTTGTTTCGTAGGAATATTTTACCTGCCCAGAAAGCCCTGCCTGCGATGCTGACTGCCAAATAAGCCATATCGCGGCGCAAATTACATAGAGGGATTTTGGCGCATATTGTGCCATTTCATTTTTGGTGGCAGGTTAAGCAAAGGTTGCTGTTCGTATTTTCGATGCGCAAAAACCCTCCGCTTGTGCCTTTTTCGTGCGGGTTATGGCAGGTAGCGCATTCGAGCCTGTCTTTGGCCGATCCTTCAAGCGGAAGAGAGCCGTAAGAGCCCGTGATCTTTCCGCCGACAGACGAATTGTATCCTTGTTTTGTAGGATAAGTGACGGAGAATGGATGGCTGTGGGAATAGTCTGTCGAATTTGACCCGACCGACGGCGCAAGCACCCCGTCATGACAGCTTAAGCAAATGGCCGACGAATTCGTCGGTTGGCCAACAGATCCGCCGTAAGTTGTGATATTCCCACCGGCGTAAACTTTGCCCGATGGGGCGAGATAAGTTGATGTAGCGCTTTGGTGCGGGACGTGGCAAACTTTGCAGGTTTCTTGGAGATTACCGAATGCGGCTTTCCCCTTAAGATCATGAACGGAGCCAATGATCCCGCCGAAAGATATTCCGGATAAGAAGAAAATGGCAATGAATAAAACAAGAACCAGCTTACGCATTAACTTATCTCCTCCATATATTTATCGAAACTTATAATGAAAAATTTCAGTTTATTCAAAAATTTATTTTAAACCCGACAAGCCGCTTGTTCTGCGAATCTGCAACAATAACTACACCCTTTGAATTAACAGCGATCCCCATTGGAGAATAGAGCGAAGTTTTCAAATTTGATTCCTTTCCAAGCAGCATCATTGCCTTATTATCTTTATCAAAAACAGAAACCACATTGAATATTGCATCCGCAACATAAATTCGGCCTCCTTTATCTATCGCAATGCCCTTTGGCCTCCCAAAAAATCCAAGCGCATCGCCATGGTCGCCGAACTTCGAAAGAAATTTTAATCTTTGGTCGAATATCTGGACCCTGCTGTTGATCGTATCGACAACATATGTCCGCCCATTAGGATCTTTCGCCAAAAATGTCGGATATTTGAATTCGGAATTCCCGCCGCCTTCATGCCCCAAAAAAGAAACAAATTCGCCGTTCGCGTCGAATATTTGGAGCCGATGGTTCCCGGTATCGGATACGATTATTCTTCCAGCTTTTTCGTCGACCAATATTCCCGACGGCCTTTGGAATTTGCCCGACTCTGTGCCAGATCCAGCAATAGATTTCACAAGATTGCCTTCAGGATCGAAAATGAATAATTCATTTAACATCGAATCGGTCACATATATCTTCTTTGAGCTATCAACCGCAATTCCGATCGGGTCTTTCAATATATTGCGCCCGATATCATTCGGTTTTGCGATCCTTTTTTCATTTAATACAACGATCCTGCCCTTTTCGGAATCGGCTAAATATATATTGTCGTCTTGATCGACCGCGACGCCTGTGACAGTTGAAAATCCGTCTTCGACGCCTTTTGATCCGAACAAGAAAAGCCCTACTTTTTCGAAGAACCCCTTGTCTTGTGAAAGCTGTTTTTTTCCGATCTCAAAAACTGCGCTGCTTTGGTCGGCGGCATATGCCGCACCTGAAAACAATATAAGAATCGTGAGCAAGACAATGCTGTAACCTACGAATGAATTCGCGGTTACAATATTTCTTCTAATTTTGCGAGGAACCGAGACTTCAGTCTCAGGTTCCGAGCACAAAAGACAATTCCATTTTTTTTTCAATAATAATCTTTGTGGCACTGGATGCATAGATCCTCCTTTTTGAATTTCAGGTAATATTCTTCGTTCGAATTGTGCATATGGCAGTTAGTGCAGCCAAGCTTTAGCATTTTGATTGTAGCCTTTGCCGAGAGAAAATGGTGAGGTTCCAGTTTGTGGCAAGCTTGGCAGAAATGTTCGCCTTCGGAATCTTTTTTCAGCAGCTTATCATAGATCGAGCCGTGCGGAGCGTGGCAATCCGAACATTGGACATTATTTTTTCCATGCGCTCGTTTTTCGTATACTTTCTTTCTATCATCATGGCATTGGTAGCAAACTTCTTTTGGGGCGGATTTTACAAGAAGTTTGGGGTTTTCGGCCTTATGGGGATCATGGCAATTAAGGCAGCTGAAACCCGATTGCGCATGGATCGATTTTCCCCATACCGACTGGTCTAGTTTTCCGCCTTTTGAAAAGTGGCATGCGCCGCAAAGCTTAATGACAGCGTCCGAATCCAAGTTGGCTGGATTTATTATTTTTGTTTTGTCCATTGTTTCTTGATGGGCGCCGCCGGGGCCATGGCATGCTTCGCAAGCGGATTTATTGGTTTTATTATTGTGCGGATTTTTAAGCCAAAGATCTTTCTTTTCATCGTGGC
The DNA here is from genome assembly GCA_016223245.1 of Candidatus Saganbacteria bacterium. Lineage (NCBI taxonomy): Bacteria > Bacillati > Candidatus Saganbacteria bacterium. Next base: position 57,058 of record JACRPL010000005.1, read on the forward strand.
AGTCAAAGCACTTGTCCTGCCCTATAAAAGCCGCGGGCTCGGCAAAAGACCTCTCCGCCCAATAAGGCATCATTAAAAATATCGGGACTAACAATAGCGGGGAAAACAATTTCATAGTAGACCCCTTGATGTTAATAAATTCATCTCAAAGCCCCTAAATGAACCGTACTCGCGGATTTCCCGCACACGACTCTGCAATACACGATTTTCACCAAGTATTATATACAGCATAGATTAATTTCGGTTGCGGCAAAGGATGCCTGCCCACGTATTCCCAGAATGATGTCCAATTCCATGTCCGCTCTTGTCTTGTCCTCCGCCGTCTCCAGTCCAAACTTTCCCAGCCGTCCCTTCAAATCTCCCATAACTTTTTGGGCTTCTTCTTTGTGCTGCAGGCAAATGACAAAATCATCCGCATAGCGTATCAGATAATTTTTCCCCTTTCAGCCCCTTTCGCTCCGCCTTCTCATACCACAAATCCAATACATAATGCAGGTAGATATTCGCCAGCACCGGACTGATAATCCCGCCCTGTGGCGTCCCGGCCTCACTCGCTAGGTAGCGCCCGCCTTCCATAATGCCTGCCTTCAGCATTCTCTCTATCAGCTTCTTAAAGGGCGGGTCGACTATCCTTTCCTCCAGACATCTCATCATCCATTCATGGTCTACATGGTCAAAGAACCCTTTGATATCCGCCTCTATCACCCAGTTGACTCTCTGCCTCATTATTTTATGATTCAGTTCCTTCAGGCATTCATTAGCGTTCCGCCCTCGCCTAAATCCAGCTGTGTCTATTCCCGCTTCTGTGTTCGGCACGCTTTCTCCCTTCCCTGTTATCGTGTAGACAGCCCCTTCGAGTCCCTCATTTTTTTTTACTTGTGCCATAATTTCCCCTCGACCCGGGGTCGCATTTCGGATCTCCCAAGTTCCCGTCGTATACCTTCACTTGCGTTATGGCCTGGTCATCCTTCCCTCCTGCTCCGCACCCCGATTTTCATCGTAGCACTTGGAGTTCGGTTCTATCCTGTCGGCTAAACTTTGGATAGGTTGGATTTTAACCAACTGTATACGCCGAGCTTTCTTGGCGCACTCATATAGGCAATTTTAACATATAGGTAATATAATTGTTAATGAAATTTACATCGAAAATTAACGATATATATATAGCAAAGAGGTATTAAACACTTTGGGAGGCAAGATAAATGTCATTTTTTGTTAGTAGAGCATTTCCATCGCCGCGTACCGATCTTGGTTTACCGCCAAGAATTACCGTCCAAAATGTTCCTGCAAGGACATTAATTGGACAACTTCAAGAACACCATCAATATTTAACAGTATCCGCATCAAATATTTTAATTCAACATCTCATATCAATTCCCGCACACGCCTCTCTAGCATCTCATGAATTACTGGATGCGCTTAATCAAACTGTAACTTTCGGTCTTAACAGAATAGCGGAAAATAAAACACCGATCCCAATGGCTATCCCAATGGCCGATGCTCTTGGTTTGGTTTTTATACATGATTCGAACAAATATCAGCTGGCAACAATAGATGAAGTGAAAAGTTCAAGAAGGCAAATTGAGATCGTCGATATTGAATATTTAAGCGCGCACTCGCCGCAATTCGGTTCAGTTGTTCGTGCTGACAGCAATGCCGATAAAATAACTCCTTTCGCCGTTCTACCTCCATCCTTGAGTTGGTTCCCAAACGATGAATTTGAAAATAAAGAGAGAAGTATGCAAAATTCTCTTGAAGTCGGAAAGAGAAGAATCCCTGATTTACAACAAGCACCATTAAATATGTGCCCGCATATTAGTTTTATAGGTACCAATGAATTATATGGGGTCAAATCCGGGCGTCCATTTGTTCTTGGATTACATGATCCAAGATCAACACAGGCATACTTAGATTCCGTTGAATTTTCACAAACCGATCCTCGCCCTGTTATAACAGTTTTTTATCCAGTACAGGTCCCAAGGCCCGAAGCCGAAATAAATGAAAGATTTTCTGTCCAGGGTTTTGTTCGTCTACACAATGAAGAAGCTCGCGCTTACGGAATTGCTACATACATCGGGGGGCAATTACAACCATCGCAATTTGTATTGTTACCTTCGGATTCTTCTTCGATACAAGGCGATGATATCGCGCCGGATGGAAAAAGCCTCCCATTAAATATAAAATTCGATCCTATTTCCGCAAGAGAAGCTGCACAAGGTACAAAAATATTGCGGCCCGATTCAGGCGTGGTAATAATGGCTATGCCATTAAAATTTGCTGGTTCAGAATACGCTTACGACACAGCTAGAGAAGTTCAACTAATAAGAATAATCTTTGTAGGGATTGATCAAACCACAACGCAAGAAACATTCTCTTCGGCTATTGCCAATTTGAATGGGCAATAAACAAAAAAATAGTCCCTATCCCTGATACGCCTTGAGACCGGTTAAGAAGTGAATATTTTCCGAAGGGATTTTTAAAACGATCGATTTTTTGAGTAGTTTCGATAACGGTAGAATCAGCTCCGCCTAAGCAATCCTTGAGAAAGCCCTTTCCCTGGGCGTAGAGCACAATTCGGTGAAAGGCCTTGTCAAACAAGCCTTTTTCAACTAGCATATTTCTAAAAACCACAATGGTGGAGCGGTCAGGTAATTGGTCGTCAAAGGAAACGTTAAGGAAAAAGCGGAAAAGGATATGGAGGTTGATTAATTCTTCGAGCTGATAATCGGAATTTAAATTCATGGCTTCCTTAAGGAAGAGGATTTTGAACATTAGGGCCGGATCAAAAGCATGTTGGCCATTATTGCTGTAGTAATTTTTGGCTTCATCACGGATGAACGACCAATCAAAATCGGCTAATTTAACCAGAATGTGAGATGCATAATTAGCCTTAACATTTTTTGCGAACTCTGCCTCGAAGAGATTCCCGCCGAAACCTTTTAACTCTTTAAACATAAGACACCTCCTGAAAAAGATAAAACAATTATAGCAAACGAGAAAAAGCCGAAAATTCAAGCAGGAGAGAAGCCAATAGAAGTTAGCAAAATTTCAACAAAGAGTTCAAAAAAATATTTTTATCGCAATGACAAGATTATTTATCGGCTTTTAAGCTGAATTAGAATGGAGCTTGAGCTCGGGGGGGGGCTTGACAAGCTATAATGGTATTAGCGAAAGGAGATGGTTCCGAGCAAAGGGGCCATTGCTAACTAGTCTCAAGCTGTGTAAAATCTAACAATAGTTTGCTTGACAATTATGGTAGATTAGTATATTATTAATAATCATTACGATTATTATTTATGAAACAATTATATCGAAACAGCAAACAGAGGATAAAAATATTGGAAGCGCTTAGGTCAACAAAGAGCCATCCCACGGCCGACTGGATATATGGGAAGATCAAGGGAACATTTCCTAATCTAAGCCTTGGGACCATCTACAGAAATTTAAGGATATTGAAAGCGCAGGGCCAAATACAAGAGTTGGCCTTTGGGAGTACTTTTGACCGGTTTGACGGCAATGTCCTGCCCCACCCTCATTTTATATGCAGGAAGTGCGGACGGGTATATGATATCAATATTCCGTATGATAAAGAATTGAACAAGAAAGCTAAGATAGCCTCAAATTGTATGATCGATTCCCATTCTATTGAATTCCATGGGAAATGCAATAATTGCAGAGGAGGTGAATAACATGGTAAAAATAGGACAGAAAATAATCGATTTTGAAGTACAGGCATATCAAAATGAGGAGATAAAAAAGATAAAATTGTCAAATTACGAAGGGAAATGGCTGGCGCTCATATTTTATCCGGCCGATTTTACATTTATATGCCCCACCGAGCTTGAAGAGCTTGCCAATAATTATGAGGAATTTAAAAAGAATAACGCCGAGGTCATAAGCGTCAGCTGCGATACGGTATTCGTCCATAAAGCTTGGCACGATAATTCCGAATCGATAAAAAAAATAAAATATCCAATGGCTGCGGATCCATCGGGCAAATTAGCCCGCGAATACGGCACCTACATAGAGGAAGAAGGATTATCCCTTAGGGGAAGTTTCATCATTGATCCGGACCAAATATTGAAAGCATTTGAGATCCACGACAACAGCATAGGCCGTTCGGCAAAAGAGCTTCTAAGAAAACTGCAGGCGGCGGAGTTTGTCAGGAGCAACAAAGGCCTGGTGTGCCCCGCAAGCTGGGAGCCGGGAAAGAAAACATTGAAGCCGGGCCTGGATTTGGTTGGAAAAATCTAGTACCATAGCAAAAGGAGGATATTTTATGGGAAAAAAGAAAATTTATAAATGCGCGGAATGCGGCAATGTTGTCGAGATGCTGTATGAAGGAGGAGGCAAGCTTGTATGCTGCGGGAAGCCTATGCTGCTCATGGTCGAGAATACGGTTGACGCGTCGAAAGAAAAGCATGTGCCGATAATTACAAAAATAGCTAAAGGCTATTTGGTCAAGGTCGGGTCTTTGCCCCACCCCATGGAAGAGAAGCATTATATTATGTGGATCGAAGTATTGGCTGACGGGAAGGCTTATAGGCAATTCTTGAAACCCGGAGACAAGCCGGAAGCCGAGTTTGAAATTGAAGCCTCAAATATTACGGCGCGTGAATACTGCAATCTTCACGGATTGTGGAAGTCATAAACAAATTGGCCCAAAAAATGATAGCCCGGAAATTTATTTTCGGGCTATTTGTTTTTTAAGTAGGTTTCGGCCGCTAAATTCTTTCCCGCTTGAGTCAAAAAGATCCTATCGATGGCATTTTTTACGCGCTTTTCATCCGATAAATTGCATTCATCTCCCAAATTTACAAGCCAATCGGCATCATATATAACCTTAAAATTAATAGTATTGATCTTGCCCGGGGTGTGATGGCTGCCTATTATCTCTTTAACTTCAAATACTTTATCCGCGGGAAAACCAATTCCTGCCAATAGATGTTCCGCGATCGCGGGCCCTTCAATTTCCTGGTACTTGCCTGCAGTCGACCCGTATTTTTTTCCCGCGGCATGGATACCGATATCATGAAGAATTGCGGAAGCATAAATTATATCGGGATCCCCGCCTTCTTTTTCCATTATCTTCTCGGCATATCCCAAAACTCGCTTGGCATGATTTATTCTTTTTTGATCATCACCAAAATAAGACTCCATCTCTTTTAGAATCTTATCTTTCATGGTTTTTATACTCCTGCGCTAGCTCTGAATACTTTTTCGCCCAGTATTTGTTCTTTTCTATTTCATCGCGTTTCAATATTCTTACAGGTTTGCCTGGGATCCCAATTGCCAAACTGTTTTTTGGGATATTTGTTCCCGGTGTAATCATGGCACCCGCCCCTATAATTGCACCCTCTCCTACAACAGCGCCATTTAATACTATCGCACCCATTCCGACCAAAGCATCTTTTCTGATGGTGCACGCATGAAGTATTGCCCCATGACCTATTGTCGCGCCGTCTTCAATTATTATGCCCCTGTCATCTTCCAAATGAAGCAAGCAACCATCTTGGACATTGACGTTTTTTCCAATTTTTACAGTATTAATATCAGCACGGATAACAGTGTTATACCAGATACTCGAACCCGAACTAATCGAGATCGCACCAATAAGCTTAACGCCGTCAGCAATGAAAACTGACGGATGGATATTAGGCTTTCTTTTTAGATATTTGGCTATCATCTTGTTTACATTATAGCATTCTCTCAAATTCAAGTCATACTCCCTCTCATTCTCCCCCTTAATTAAGGGGGAGATGTCCCGAAGGGACAGAGGGGGTCGATTTATGATATAATTAATAATTCGTTTTCGAAAATTACAGGGAGGAAATACAATGAAGTGGATGCTAAATAGCAAGGATCTTGACAAAGAATCAAACGTTCAACCAAATTTATTCAGAGGTTATTTCCCGTACGACGAAGTCCCAAAGATCGCTTTCGACAACGAAGATGTCCCCATAAATCCACCTGACAATATCTGGATCACATGCACGACTTTCCGCGATGGCCAGCAAGCCCGCCCTCCATACACTGTAAAACAAATAGTCGATATTTTTACTTTCTTGCACAGAATGGGCGGACCAAAAGGCATTATCAGACAGAGCGAGTTCTTTCTCTACAGCGAAAAAGACCGCGAAGCCGTTCGCAAATGCCAAGAATTAGGATTTGAATTCCCAGAGATTACCGGATGGATAAGGGCGGTTAAGCAGGATTTTAAGCTTGTCAAAGAAATGGGACTTAAAGAAACGGGAATCTTAACATCGGCATCCGATTATCATATTTACTTAAAACTTGGCATGACCCGCGAAAAAGCGATGGAAAGCTATTTAGACATAGTTAAGGCCGCTCTTGAGATCGGAGTCATCCCTCGATGCCATTTAGAAGATATTACACGCGCCGATTTTCACGGATTCATTCTTCCATTCGTCCAAAAACTGATGGAATTGTCTAAAGAAGCGAAGATCCCGATCAAAGTCCGGGCTTGCGACACGATGGGTTACGGCGTTCCTTATCAAAACGCGTCAATTCCACGATCGGTCAACAAATTAATTTATAAATTGGTCAAAGAAGGCGGCGTCCCGCCGGAACAGCTCGAATGGCACGGGCACAACGATTTCCATAAAGTATTGATCAACGCTTCAACCGCGTGGCTTTATGGCTGTTCCGCCGCTAACGGCACACTGCTTGGATTTGGTGAAAGGACGGGAAACCCTCCCATCGAAGGACTTTTGTTCGAATACATCGCGCTAAAAGGTAAAACGGACGGGATAGACACAACTGCTATAACCGAGATGGCGGATTATTTCAAAAATGAGATCGGATACCAGATCCCGCCAAACTATCCTTTTGTCGGATCGGAATTTAATACAACAGCAGCCGGCATCCATGCCGACGGATTGATCAAAAACCAGGAAATATACAACATCTTCGATACCGGTAAATTATTGAAAAGACCCATGGGCATAACAATAACCGATAAGTCGGGAGCGGCAGGAATAGCATTCTGGCTGAATTCATACCTCGGGCTTGCCGAAGAACAAAAGATACCAAAAAACCACCCGGCAGTGCTGAAAATAAACGACTGGGTCGCAAGCCAGTATGCTGAAGGCAGGACAACAACAATATCGGCAGCTGAAATGGCCGAACAGGCAAAGATCCATCTTCCGGAATATATTGAATCCGATTTTGTGAAATTAAAGAAAACCGCCGAGAAGATGGCAAAACATCTGATAGAGGACCTTGCCGAAAGAAAAGAAATAAAGACTATGGACCCGGAAAAACAAGAACCAGGCTTGCAGGAATTCTTAAAACTTCATAAATTCATCCAATTTATATATGTTATAGGAAAGAACGGCATCATGACTACAAAGAAGATCGTTCATCCTCAAGATGTGGAATTGTTCAAGAAATTATCGCCGGAAGAAATTTATTCCGACCGCCCATGGTTTAAGGGCGCCATAGAAGAAGGAGCCGCTATTGTTTCCGACTTCTACACTTCAAAACTTACTAATAAACTTTGTATCACGGTATCTGCTCCTATAAAAGATAAAAAAGGAACAATACTCGGGGTCGTCGGCGCTGATATCAAGTTTGAAGATATCGCGAAACTATAATAAATGCCCGAACAGAAGAAAGAACAAAAATTTGATATAAAAGTAAACAGGTCATTTTGCAAGAATTGCGGGATATGCATCCCATTCTGCCCGACAGGAGTATATACGCAAGACGAGCTCGGCGGCCCAGTAATTACAAATCCTGAAAAATGCAATAATTGTAATCTTTGCGTCATCAGATGCCCCGACTTCGCGATCGAGATCAAACCGAAGGAAATCAAATAAGTGTCAAAATTTCTGCAAGGGAATGAAGCTTGCGTCGAAGGCGCGCTTGCCGTCGGCTGCCGCTTTTTTGCCGGCTACCCCATTACCCCATCAACAGAGATCGCCGAAGGCATGGCAAAAAAACTCCCGCGCTTAGGCGGAAGATTTATTCAAATGGAAGATGAGATCGCCAGTATGGGCGCTGTCATTGGGGCTTCTTTATGCGGGACAAAAGCCTTAACCGCGACATCAGGTCCCGGATTTTCGCTAAAGCAAGAACATATAGGATACGCTGTTATTGCAGAAATTCCGTGCGTCATTGTAAATGTAATGCGAGGTGGCCCATCAACCGGACTTCCAACCTCCCCTGCCCAATCCGATGTAATGCAGGCAAGATGGGGAACACATGGAGACCATCCGGCGATCGTCCTTACGCCATCAACAGTACAAGAATATTTCGAGCTGACCGTTAAAGCTTTCAACCTGTCGGAAAAATTAAGAACATCGGTCATACTTGCGCCTGATGAAGTAATCGCCCACATGAGAGAAAGAGTTGAAATTCCTGATCAAGTAAATATCATAAACAGAAAGCTTCCAAGCAATTCGGTTGATAAATCGACTTATAAGCCTTATAAAGTTGAAAAAGATGATGAAGTCCCGGTTATCCCGAACTTTTTTGACGGTTTCAGGTTCAATGTAACAGGCTTATATCATGACGAAACCGGTTTCCCGACAGCATCGCCTTCAATTGTCGAAAAATGCATCAAGAGGCTCCATAATAAAGTTGGATCCGCATATGAGGAGATAAAAGGCATAGAAATTGATCTTCCCAAAGATTGCGACGTCGCTGTTTTATCGTATGGATCAACATTTAGGTCCGCAAGACAAGCGGCAAGGGAATTAAATGCGGGGCATGTAAAGTTAACCACCCTATTTCCATTCCCTGAAAAAGAAATTAGAGAATTAGCCTCAAAAATTAAAACAATTATTGTCGCAGAGATGAATTTAGGGCAAATAAGGCTCGAAGTTGAACGCGCAGTCGCGGGCAAAGCTAGCGTTGTTGGCGTAAATATAGCCAATGGCCTTCTTATTTCACCTGATCCTATCAAGGAAAAGATTAAAGAATGTCGGATATAACAAATCATTTAAGGATGGATAAGTTCCCGCATATCTGGTGCCCAGGATGCGGTAACGGTATTATTTTAAGATCAGTATTAACAGCAATTGATAAGCTTGGGCTTGATCCAAACAATGTCGCGGTAGTTTCCGGCATCGGATGCTCGTCGCGTTCGGCGGGATATGTAGATTTTAATACGGTACACACGACCCACGGCAGGGCGATAACATTTGCAACAGGCATCAAAATGGCAAAGCCTGAAAAAACTGTTATTGTTTTGACGGGTGATGGCGATTGCTCTGCGATCGGCGGAAATCACCTGATCCACGCGGCAAGGCGAAATATCGATCTGACGGTTGTCGTATTCAACAACTCGATTTACGGAATGACAGGAGGCCAATTTTCCCCGACAACCCCGCAAAACGATATTGCGGCAACATCGCCATACGGCAATTTAGATAATTCGTTTGACCTGTGCGAATTAACCCGCGCGGCGGGAGCTTCATATGTTGCACGATCGACAACGTTTCACGCAACGCAAACGCCGCTTCTCATTCAAAAAGGCATTGAGAACAAAGGATTCTCATTCATAGAGGTTGTAACCGCCTGCCCTGTATATTATGGAAGGCTCAATAAAACACCTGATGCTGTTGATATGCTAAAACTACAGCGAGACAACGCGAGAAACATCAAGCAATGGAACATGATGACAGACGAAGAAAAACAAGGCAAGTTCGTCATAGGAGAACTTTATAATAAACCAGCTCCCGAATACACAGAAAAATACACACAATTGATCGAAAGAGAAAAAAGCAAATGAGCAGATACGAAATATGCTTAAGCGGCAGCGGCGGGCAAGGAATGATCCTGTGCGGAAAGATCCTCGCCGAAGGGATCGCTATTTATCAAGGTAAATTTGCGACACAAACCCAATCTTACGGCCCTGAAGCCCGCGGTGGAGCAAGCCGCTCCGAAGTTGTAGTATCGGATGAGCAGATAGACTATCCAAAAGTCACAAATCTCGATCTATTGTTGGCTTTAACCCAAGAATCCCTGAATAAATATCTATCGAACCTTAAAGACGGCGGGATTTTGATAATAGATCCGTTCGGAGTAAAAAATATCCCTCTCGGAAAATATAAAGTTTATGAAATAAAGATCAACGATTCGGCAAAAGCAGAGCTTGGCAAAACAATTTACGGCAATATAATCGCTCTTGGCGCGATATCGTCAATTACAAAGATCGTATCCCTTGAGAACCTGGCTAAAGCTGTTGAAAAAAATGTCCCCGAAAAAACAAGAGAACAAAATAAGATTGCATTGGAGATAGGTTTCAAAATGGGACAAGACGCCCTCAGATAATTTGATGGAACCTGAGAATGAATTCTCGGTTCCATACTTATAGGAAATAAAATGAAGCTTTTCGAATATCAAGCAAAAAATCTAATGGCAAAATTTGGGATTCCGGTGCCGAAAGGGACTGTCGCAGAAACAGTTGAAGACGCCTCGATAATCGCGGAAGAGATCGGATTACCTGTCGTCATCAAAGCCCAAGTCCAGATCGGAGGCCGTGGCAAAGCCGGTGGAGTCAAGATCGCCAGGACCTTCGATGAAGTCAAGACTATCTCATCTGCGATCCTTGGAATGAACCTAAAAGGACTGATCGTTAAAAAAATCCTGGTTGCCGGAGCCTTGGAGTTTGAAAAAGAATATTACTTGGGCATAACTCTCAATAGAACCACCAAAAGCAATGTTCTTATTTTCTCGGAAGAAGGCGGTGTCGAGATAGAGGAAGTCGCAAAGACAAATCCTGAAAAGATCATCAAAATCATAATTACCCCCTCTGTCCCTCGACCCTTCGACTTCGCTCAGGACTCGGGACATCTCCCCTTTAATAAGGGGGAGATTATAGAGGGGGTCATATCTGAAATCCCAACAGAAATAATTGAAAGACTTTACGAACTTTATTATCAATCTGATGCAACGCTGGCCGAGATCAATCCGCTTGTAAGGACGAAATCTGGTGAATTTATTGCGCTAGACGCCAAAGTTGTGATCGACGACAATGCCCTATTCCGCCAAAAAGAATTAGCCGCTTTCCAGGAATCCAGTGACGAAGATCCGCTCGAAGCCGAAGCAAGACGACGAAAGATCGCATATGTACGACTTCCCGGGTCGATCGGAATTCTAGGAAACGGAGCAGGCCTTGTCATGACAACAATGGATGAAGTAAAAAGAGTCGGCGGAGAACCAGCCTGTTTTCTTGACCTTGGCGGCGGCTCAAAGGCAGATGCGGTTGCCAGTTGCTTAGAGCTCCTGCGTCAAGATCCCAATATTAAAGGGATATTTTTCAATATTTTTGGAGGGATCACTCGCTGTGATGAAGTTGTTAATGGCATTATTGCAGCACGTAAAAAGATCGGCGTAAAAGTTCCAATGGTCATAAGACTTACCGGCACCAGGGAAGAAGAAGGAAAACAACTCCTGAAACAGACATCTTTTCTAAATTACGCGGCCTCAATGGCCGAGGGTGCAAAGAAAATCGTGGAGCTGACTAAATGAGCATATTAGTTGGGAAAGATACGCGTCTTATCGTTCAAGGAATTACAGGACGCGAAGGACTCTTCCATACCGAACAAATGATCAAATTCGGAACAAAAGTTGTGGCAGGAGTCACCCCAGGCAAGGGCGGCCAGCAAGTTCTGGGGATCAATGTTTACAATACTGTAGCCGAAGCCAAAGAAAAAACAAATGGCAATGCATCAATTATTTTTGTGCCCGCACCATATGCCAAATCGGCGATAATAGAGGCGATTGACGCTGGAATAAAAGTCATAGTCACTATTACCGAAGGAATTCCGTTCAAGGATATAGTCGAAGTTACTCCAATGCTAAAAGAAGCAGGAGTCAGAATGATCGGCCCAAACTGTCCGGGGATCACTACCCCATTTTCTGCAAAACTAGGAGTCATGCCCGGCCATATTTTTAAAGAAGGTCCTGTGGGCATAATTTCACGATCGGGAACGCTTACATATGAGATCGTCGCGGGACTTGTTAAGATCGGCATCGGTCAATCAACTTGTGTGGGTATCGGCGGCGATCCAATTATTGGCTCAACATTTGTAGAACTATTGCCGGATTTTGATGCCGACCCTCAAACCAAGGTTGTTGTATTGGTTGGCGAGATCGGCGGCAACGATGAAGAAGTCGCAGCAGAATATATTGCAACAAAAATGAAAAAACCTGTTATTGCGTTTATTTCCGGACGTTCTGCACCTGAAGGCAAAAAGATGGGACATGCGGGGGCTATAATATCCGGAGGCTTCGGCACCGCCGAATCAAAAGTCAGGACACTAACCAAAGCCGGAGTCCCGATAGCGGAAACAACAGCGCAGATCCCTCAGATGGTAAAAGAAGCTCTAGACAAGAAATATTTTTGACAAAGAACTCTTACGGATATATCATAATACAATGTTCGAATACAAAAAACCATCTAAAGAAGCATTTCTCGCATACAGATCAGGCGTTGGCATGTGGGCATATTTACTACACAGGGTCACAGGACTTGCTCTTATTTTTTATCTTTTAATGCATATATGCGTAATTTCAACATCGCTTAAAGGACCGGAAACTTTCAATGTACTTCTTACAAAACTTACATCTCCCCCATTTATCGCGTTAGACCTATTACTTCTAGCTGCAGTGCTCTTTCACGGTTTAAATGGATTCAGAGTCTTGCTTTTTGATATGGGAATAGGCATACGCAATCAAAAATCCATTCTTTGGACGATCGTCGCTATAGCTTTTATGATCTGGACATATACTTTATTCATAACGTTGCCGTTTATTTTTAAATGGTAGATGACCCCCTCTGTCCATCGAGAGAGCTCGGGACATCTCCCCCTTGTTAAGGGGGAGAATGAGAGGGGGTGAGATAGAGGAGTTTATGGAAAAAAAAGCTTTCTGGTTATGGTTTCTTCAAAGAATTACAGCTGGATTGCTGTTTGTAATTCTTTTGCTCCATATATATTTCGTCCATTATAAGGACTTGGGCCAGCCAATTCTTTTTAATGGCATAGCGATCCACTTATCAAACCTGATATTCTTCATCGCCGACTCATCTCTCCTACTTCTTGGGCTTATCCATGGTTTAAATGGCCTTCGCATGGTATTGCTTGATTTCGAAACTGCCGACAAATATGAAAATTGGATCTCTTGGACATTGATTGTAGTCGGAATTATATTTTCGATGATAGGAGTTAAAGGATTATGGGCGTTCATCATCAAATAATAGTAGTAGGATCAGGATTATCCGGCCTTCGCGCGGCGCTTGAAGCCAAAAAGAATGGATTAGATGTCGCGATAATATCGCGCGTTCAGCCCGTCAGGTCGCACTCTATAGCGGCTCAAGGCGGCATTAATGCGGCACTTGGGAACGCATCGGAAGATTCAACCAATAGCCATGCTTTTGATACTGTGAAGGGTTCGGATTTCTTAGCGGATCAAGATGCAGTTGAAGTCATGACACAAGAAGCACCTGGGATTGTGTACGAAATGGAGCATTGGGGAACGCCATTTTCGAGAACAAAAGATGGAAAAATAGCTCAACGCCCATTCGGCGGCGCCGCATTCCCAAGAACATGCTACGCAACAGATATTACAGGCCACGCCCTACTCCACACAATGTGCGAAAGATCGGTTTATGAAGGGATCAAAGTTTATGAAGAATCTCTACTACTATCGGTCGTCAGATCTGACAATTCTGTTTGCGGAATAATTACTTTAAACATTAAAACAGGCGAGATCGAATCATTTTCGGCCGATTCGGTAATAATTGCGACCGGCGGGTACGGAAGAATTTACGGCAATTCAACAAACGCAATAATAAATACTGGTTCAGGAATGGCATTTCCGTACATGACAGCGAGCGTTCCGCTAAAAGACCTGGAATTTGTTCAATTCCATCCCACAACCCTTTATGGAACAAACATATTGATGACCGAAGGTGCTCGTGGCGAAGGTGGATACTTGAGAAACAAGAATGGTGACAGATTTATGAAAAACTATACGCCAAATGTGATGGAATTGGCCCCTCGCGATATCGTAGCGAGATCGATACAGACCGAGATCAATGAAGGCCGCGGATTTGATAATGCTTATGTCCATTTGGACCTAACTCACCTAGGCCGCGAGAAAATCGCCGAAAGATTGCCTGGCATAAGAGATATATGCATTTATTTTGCGGGGCTAGATCCTGTTGAAAAGCCAATCCCAATCCAACCCGGTCAGCATTATTCAATGGGCGGTATTGCATGCAACAAAGATTGTGAAACGGAAGTTTCGGGCCTTTACGCCGCGGGCGAGAGCGCCTGTGTTTCCGTACACGGCGGAAACAGATTAGGAGGTAATTCCCTTCTCGATACGATAGTTTTTGGAAAACGAGCCGGGCATTATGCCGCGATCTATCTAAAGAGCAAACCCAAGAAAGATTGTACAACAGCAATAGATGCGGAGCTAAAAAGAGTAAAAGCCAAAGTTAATGCACTCGAAAATTCCACGGGCAAAGAAAATCCAAGTAAGATCAGGTCGGAATTAAAAGCCATGATGGTTACGAACGCCGGGGTTTTCAGAGATAAAGCAAAGCTTGAAGCAGGGGTCGTTAAGATCAAGGAATTAAAAGAAAGATATAAGACAATTCATCTATTATCGAAATCAAAGAAATTCAACTTAGATCTATTGAGGAACTTAGAGCTTGAAGGAAAACTGGTTTTAGCTGAAGTTATTCTAAAAGGTGCGTTGATGCGTGAAGAAAGCCGCGGCTCGCATTTTAGGACAGACTTCCCGACTCGTGATGACGCCAAATTCTTAAAGCATACGATCGCCTATCATACGGAAGATGGCCCAAAACTTGAATATAGGGATGTAAATATTTCAAAATTCACTCCTGAAGCGAGGAAATACTAATGATCACATTTAAAATTGAAAGATTTGATCCTGATGTTGATCGAGAGCCTAGATTTCAGACTTACTCCGTTGCCGACAACAAAGAAATGTCGGTTCTCGAAGCACTTTTCTATATTTTGGAAAACCTGGACGGATCGCTATCATTTAGATACTCATGTAGAGGGGCTGTTTGCGGATCGTGCGCCATGCATATTAACGGACGGAACAGATTAGCCTGCCAAACGCTCATAAAAACCCTTAATTCAAAAACAATTACGGTCTCCCCGCTCCCACATCAAAAAATAATTAAAGATCTCGTGGTTGATATGGACAATTTCTTTGAGAAATACGAGAAGATCAAACCATATCTTATAAATCATTCGGTTGAGCCCGAGAAAGAAAGGCTTCAGTCCATAAAAGAAAGAGAAAAGATAGACGAGATGGTAAATTGCATCCTTTGCGGTGCATGTTATTCGGCCTGTACAATGTCAGCGCTCGACGGAAAGTTCTTAGGCCCTGCCGCATTAACTAAAGCTTATAGATTTTATGCAGATTCAAGGGATACCGCGAAAAAAGAAAGAGCGGAGATCGTTGATTCCGAACACGGAATATTTCGATGCCACACGCTATTTAATTGCAGTGAAGTTTGTCCTAAAAAGATCGTCCCGACATACTCTATCCAAAAATTAAAGGGCGCTGTGGCTAAAAAAAGATTATCTTAAGGATAATCAAGTCCAAGTTATACGTTTTTTAAATGCTTGCGAACGTCATCATGGCTGCCAACCAAGATAAATGAAGCAATATCTTTGTGAATCGAGAATAAAATCCTATCTTTCAAAGAAGACCTTATTTCCCATAAATGGCTACGCAACTGTTTTAACCCCAGCCCTTTATGGTTTATGCCTGAATCGTAAAGATTTATCAGCTCTTTGACGGCCTCATTGACACTTTTTTATTTTATTGCATCCAATTTCTTGAAGTGCCTTAAAAATGACGGCGTAGAATAAAATCTCATTTTTTCGATATTTTATTCAAATATTTAACAAAATCGTTTCCGCTTTTGAATATCTTGCCACGTTTTTCTTTGGATATTTTCTCAATCTTGTCTAATTCTTCTTTGGAATATCCTTCATCATCAAACCTTTTTGGCGTTAAAATAATATGATACCCGTCATCCGTAATTTCAACATGGCTACCGGCAAAGAGGCCGACATCCTTTGCGATCTTCTCGGGAATTGGCACAAATTTAATTTTATTTTTTTCTATAACCTTTTCTGTCATTGTTTATCCCTCCATATTTTCTTAAAGATATAATATCATAAAATTTGATAATTTGTCATGCCTAGCGAAGTATGCCCTAAGAAAATTGTCCCAACCTATTCGATCCAATATGTTTTTTAACCCTTGCCCCGAGCCTGTCGAAGGGCTACAATATATCATCGGCAGAAATTCAGAGGTGTTTTCATGGATAGAGAAAAAACTAAGCCACAAAAAATAATAAATGCTTTTTAAAAGCACATCCCCAGCAATAATAAAAAAGCCAAAAAAGAAGGGAAATTTCTTTCTTTAAATCAAAATTAAAACATTCTATAGCAGGCGAACATAAATGACACAAAAGAAAATATATATAGCGGCGACAAGACAAAACGACGGAAAGACGATCACATCGTTAGGATTGATGTCCGTTCTCAAGAAAAGAATTAAGAAAGTTGGTTACATAAAGCCCGTCGGCCAGCATTATCTTGTGATCGGCGGTAAGAAAGTCGACAAAGACGCGGTACTTATGAGCCAGGTTTATTCGCTAAAAGACAAGCTAACCGATATGAGCCCGGTTGCCGTCCCTCAAGGATTTACGGAAGACTATATCAATCACGGAAGAAAAGAAACCCTCATCAGAAAGATCAAAAAGTCATTCCATCAAATAGCCCAGGCAAATGATTTCGTATTGATCGAAGGCACCGGCCACGCAGGTGTTGGCGCCGTATTTGACATGTCAAACTCCGATGTAGCCTCACTCTTAAAATCAAAAGTAATAATTGTCTCAATTGGGGGCATTGGAAAACCAATTGACGAGATAATGCTCAATAAAGCAATGTTTGATGAGAAAGGCGTTGAAGTATTAGGCGTCATAATCAACAAGGTTCACGAAAAGAAATACGCAAAAATAAATAAATATGTAAGAGCCGGCCTTGCGCGTAAGAAAATAGAAGTATTGGGGGTTATTCCTTACAAAGAATCTCTTTCAAATCCCACCATGCAGCAGCTTTTGGAAGATCTTGACGGAAAGCTGTTAAGCGGAGAAGAAGGCCTAACCAACAATGTCCATCGAATGATAATTGGCGCAATGCCTCCGCACGAGGCTCTAAAATACTTTGGAAGAGGAACATTACTTATCACTCCCGGAAGCCGCGAAGATCTTATCTTAACGGCAGTATCCGGATCATTGGGCGAACAAGCCGGCGATTATGGAGTATCGGGCATAATATTAACAGGAAATGTTACCCCTCACCGGCATGTACTAAAACTAATCAACGACTTTGATATCCCGATCATCCAAGTAAAAGAAGATACTTTCACCGTGGCTTCATACATCCATGATCTTATAGTTAAGATCAGGCCAATGGATATTGAAAAAATAAAAGCAACTGACGATCTTATCGAAAAATACGTGGATATCAATCGGATCCTCGAGCAGATCTAGTTTGCTTGCCCTAGGACAAAACCCGAAAGCTTGATTAAACTTGACTTCGCGGCGCTTGATCTAATGCCGCTTAATTTGGATGCTGCTAAATTGCAATATTTTACAGCGACTTCCTTCCCGACGCGCGGCTCGTCCCCTGCCATATCAAGATAATCATCGATTATTTGAAATCCCATTCCCAAGTTATGCCCATATTGCTTTAGAGCTAAGATATTTTTACCTGATGAGCCTGAAAGGATCGCACCCGCTTCGCAGCAAGTCGCGAACAAGGAAGCGGTCTTTTCCTCAATGATTTTTAAATAATCATTAATTTTCATGATGGAATTCTGGGGCTTATGGAGCTGTTCAATCTCTCCTCGGCAGATAGTCCCTGCGTTTTTAAGCAAAAGCATTATGATAGGAACGGAATTGAGAGACGCAATTAATTCAAAAGCTTTAGAATAGAGGAAATCACCGAATAATATTGCCGCATCCCTGCCGTATTTTATATTAACTGATTTTTGGCTGCGCCTTTTTTCCGCTCTGTCGATAATATCATCATGGATTAATGTCGCAGTATGAATGAGCTCAATTGCGGCCGCTAGATCAATTACTTTTGGTTTAATAGATGATCCCAATCTCGCGGATAATAATACTAAAGCGGGGCGAAGCCTTTTCCCCGGTTTTTTTAGAATATAGTTTCCGATCTCGGCTACATACTTGTCGGCGTCGCGTGATAGTAGAGTATGAAGCCTTTTTTCAATTTGAAGAAGTTCTTTTTTTATAGGACCGTATATCTCGATTAGATTCGATTTATTCAATAATATCCCCAAAGATCGGTTCAACTATCACTCCGGCCTTGGACAAATATTTGATCCCTTGATCCAAGGCTTTTTCTTCACCAACGAGCTCTAGTACCATCTCACCGATCTTTTCGGTAACTCTAGCGCGGCGGATATTTGGCACGATATTGTATTTCATAGCCATATTAAATATCACCGGTTTTTTTATCTGATCTTGAGGGAAAGTCAGCTTGATCAATTTTTTTGATTTTTTTGCCATTTTATACGACCTCCTTTTTTAGACCACAGAACCATTCGTAATCGATCAACTTTGTAACAGTCGGATTCTCACCGCAAACAGGACACGTCTTATCCCTTGGAACTTTCACTTTTCTAAAACTCATCTCAAGAGAACTGAATATTATCATTTTGCCGATTAGCGGCTCGCCTATCCCTAAAATAAGCTTTAATGTTTCCGTAGCCTGAATAAGACCTATAACACCAGCCAAAGCTCCGAGCACTCCCGCTTCTTGGCATGATGGGACAGATCCTGGAGGCGGGGGTTCCGAGAACATACATCGATAACAAGGGCCTTCGTGCGGCTTAATGACCATCGCTTGGCCGTCAAACCTAAAGAAAGCTCCATGAACTAACGGCTTGTTTGTTAGAACACAGGCATCGTTTACCAAGTATCTGGTAGGAAAGTTATCGGTGCCATCAACAATGATATCGTAATCCTTGATGACATCCATTATATTTGCGGATGTAAGCCTCATGACAAGAGGGATAATTTTTATATCAGTGTTCATTTTAGAAAGCCTTGCAGCGGCAACGGTAGCTTTCTCTTTTCCGATATCGTCTGTCGTATATATTATTTGCCTGTGAAGATTATTCATCTCAACAACATCGGAATCAACTATTCCTAATGTGCCGACCCCTGCTCCTGCAAGATAGGCTGCGATTGGAGAACCCAGTCCCCCCGCACCCAATACCAAGACTTTGGAGGCTAAAAGTTTTTCTTGGCCTTTCCCGCCGATATGCGGCAATAAGATCTGCCTGCTATATCGCTCTATTTGATCTTCGGTTAAGCTCACTTGGATCCTCCGGCAATC
This sequence comes from Candidatus Saganbacteria bacterium, assembly GCA_016223245.1. NCBI lineage: Bacteria > Bacillati > Candidatus Saganbacteria bacterium. Next base: position 76,512 of record JACRPL010000005.1, read on the forward strand.
GCTGGGATAATTGAGACTTCGTCATTTTCTTTAATTTCAGTCGCTTCACCCTGCAAAAATCTAATGTCCTCTTCGTTGACATAAATATTAATAAAACGCCTGACTTTCCCCGATTCGTCGCATATCCTGTCTTTTATTCCTGGAAATTTGGAATCAAGATCTGATAGCAATGTTTTTACATCGGCGCCTGCTGCCTCGACGATATCTTTCCCGTTGGTTACCTTCTGTAAAGGCTGTGGGATCCTTATTTTTACGCTCATAATTTAACTTCCTCCTCGAACGATTTTAATGTCGCCTTGATCTTTGTCGGTTTTCCAATGTGATTTTGTATCGCTTCCTGGGTTTTTAAGCCATTTCCGGTTATACAGATAACCATAGACTCATCTTTTGGAATAACACCCTGCTCAATAAGCTTCTTTGCGGTACCAACGGTCACGCCGCCTGCAGTTTCGGTAAATATTCCTTCAGTACAGGCAAGTAATTTTATAGCATCGACTATTTCTTCGTCAGTTACCGACTCTGCCCACCCGCCTGTTTCTTCGACAGTAGCTTTAGCATAATATCCATCGGCGGGATTGCCGATCGCCAATGATTTTGCGATAGTTTTTGGCTTAACAGGCTTCATGATCTCGGCTTTTTCTTTTATCATGTTAACGATAGGCGCACAACCTGTGGCTTGAGCCGCGTAAAATTTTGTTTTTGGCTTGTCGATCAAACCTATTTTGTGGAATTCTTTAAATGACTTATAGATCTTGGTTATAAGTGAACCGCCCGCGCACGGTGATATCAAATGCTGCGGCGTCTTCCATCCAAGCTGTTCCACTATCTCAAAACCCAGGGTCTTCGACCCTTCCGCATAATATGGGCGAATATTAATATTAACAAATGCCCATTTATATTTGCTGGCGATCTCGGAGCATAGCCTGTTAACTTCATCATAATTGCCTTCAACAGATATTAAATTAGGAGAATAAATAAGCGTCCCGACAACTTTTCCAAGTTCAAGATCATGTGGAATAAAGATGTAACTCTTAAGTCCCGATTTTGCCGCATGGGACGCGACGGAATTCGCAAGATTGCCCGTAGATGCGCAGGCAACAGTCTTAAACCCGAGTTCTTTTGCGCGGGATAATGCGACGGATACCACCCTATCTTTAAATGAAAGGGTTGGAGGACAAACCGAATCGTCTTTTAGGTAAAGTTCTTTAACCCCGAGTTTTTTGGCCAAATTATCGGCTCTAATTAAAGGAGTATAGCCCGAGTACAACCCATCGGTTGGTTTCCCGTCAATTGGAAGAAGCTCCCTGTACCTCCAAAGATTTTTTCCGCGGGTCTCTATTACCTCGCGGGACAAGTGTTTTTTGATCTTTTCGTAATCATAGGTGACTTCAAGAGATCCGAAGCAATATTCGCATACGAAAAGAGCTTCTTTTGGATATTCTCTTCCGCATTCCTTGCATTTAAGCCCAACCATAAAACTCATTCTTCAGACCTCCTTTTTGACTAATACTTCGAAGTAATTGTCCTTTTCTGTGATGCTTATAACGTCTTGTCCATCGTTCTTGAGGCTAGCGGGGACATTGATGATAGGCTCGCCTTGATCTAAGTATACCAAAATTTTGTCCCCTTTTTCCATAGTTTCTAGTCGGATCTTAACTTTTACGTAGTTTATCGGGCAAGCCACGCCTCTTAAGTCCATTAATACTTCATGGGATGCGACCTTTTTTTCCTCGGTTTTCTTGTCTTCGGCCTCTTTTTTTAATTCATGTCTAATTGGAAAATGAAAAGTCGGATCCATCGCCTTATATGCCGCCGACACCTCATCGAATAATTCTTGAACATATGCTTTCGCATCGGTTTGAGACACTTCTTCCTTGAGTATTGAGAAAGCAAACTCGATAATATTCTTGAATTTGTAGGCAACGATGCCCATTTCTACAAATTTTTCCTTAAACTGTGCCATGATCTCGCTTTCGACTATGGTATCAACACCCTTTGTCATAAGGAGGGCGCGCGCAGAATATATCAATGCCTTATAAAGGTCTTTTAAGGTAGCTTTTTCTAAAAATTCTTTCGCATCTTTAAGATCCGATTCAATAATATCGAGAACTCCGGCTCCACACTCGCCTTGAGAAATCCCGGTCAATGAGAATTCCTCGGTTTTGCCCCAATCAACATAGAAGTCTTTATTTTCTTCATAGGATGGGACAGCAATATAATCTTTGAGAAGTTCGCGGGCCAACCCCTTGCCTGTCTTTTCTAAATATTCATCAACATTAATATCGGCCGAAAGCGCAACTTCCATCTTCTTGAATAATGCTCTCAAGAATGCAGGAACATTTCTTCCGGGTATTAACCCTATTTCTTCGCCGAATTTCGTATTCGACGCCGCCTTATGGCCCCCAACCAATAAATTATAAAATGGGACCGGCCTGTTCCCCACTCTTTTGACCAATCCGTAAAAAGCGATCTTGCCCAATGGGACTTGGCCGCAGGAATTTGGGCATCCGTTGATCCTAACTTCAAGTTTCTTGAAAGCATAGCTTCCTACAAATTCTTTTTTGATCATTTCTTCAAGAGATTCCGAAAGTCCAGGAGAATTGCATACGCCCAAATTGCAGGTTAAAGCGCCTTTGCACGCAACAATGTCCAAAAGAGTTTCAGGATAAAGAAAATCCTTGAGGATCCCATTTATCTTTGTATACAACTTAAACAGGCCCCCATTTCTAACAAAACATATTAGAAGATTCTGTTTTTGAGTCGCCCTAAAATCAATATTTGGGAATTCTTTTGACAATGAACCTAAATTCTCGAGCTCTTGAGCCGAAAGATCTCCTCGATTGATCCTTAGCTCCACAATCGAATATCCTTTTTGCTTTTGAGGAAAAACATTATATTTTAAGAATTCTTTATAATTGGCATCGTCGTTTTGAGCGATGGAATCATTTATTTCTTCATATTTTGGCGCAACTATATCTCTTAAAACTATCTTTTTTTGAGCCTTTAGGTCTTTGAATTCTTCCCTGTAGAGCTTTTGGAATTCCGGATATCCGATCTTTTCGATCAAAAATCTTAAACGATTATAATGCCTATTTTTTGGATCGCCGTGTTTTAAGAAAACATTTCTGACAGCTTCAGCGCAATACGGCAAGTCCTCCGGTTTAATATGTTCTTCCAACAATTTACCCAATATTGACCTTGCCCCCATCCCACCTCCAACATATACTCTAAATCCACCCTTTTCGGCCAAGAAACCCATGTCATTGGTTATTACTCCGCCGCAATCTTTTGCGCATCCGGAGAATGTCAACTTAAATTTCCTCGGCATCTGAAAGGATTTTTCGTCTTGGATCAAATACTCTGTCAAAGCGACAGCATATTTCCTGGTATCCATTACTTCATCGGGACAAACGCCTGCTTTGGCACAGGACATAATATTTCTTACTGTATTCCCGCCGCCGCCGCGGGAGGAGAGATCGAAATCGGATAAGAACTCCATCAACTTAATAGTATCTTCTATCTTCACATTATGGATCTGGATATCCTGCCTAGTTGTAATATGCAGCTTGCCGCTGCCAAACTTTTGTGAAGCTTGAGCAAGCGCAATAAGCTGCTCACCTGAAACAATCCCTGCCGGGATCCTGATGCGAGTCATGTAAATTCCTCCTCCACGGTGGGAATAGATCCCCCATGGCACGCGAACGCCTTTAAAGCGGACCTGTGGAATTTTATTTTGCAGCAATTCATCGAGCGATTGCTTGTAATTTTTCATTCCATCTTTTATTTCTTTTGATAATTTGAACATTTTTATTCCTTTATGCGTTGAAATATTGTTCCATCGAAAAATATCGCTCTCCGGTATCCGGAAATATGGTTACGACGACCTTATTTGGCCCTAGATCTTTTGCAACTTTGATCGCGGCATATGCCGCGGCACCGGACGATATTCCAACAAGCAAACCTTCCTCACGAGCCAATCTTTTAGTCATCTTGAACGCGCAATCATCGGACACTGCTACACATTCATTTATTATGCCGCGGTTCAATATTTCAGGAATAAACCCGGCGCCTATTCCCTGTATCTTATGAGGCCCAGGCTGGCCGCCGGACAAAACATGCGATCCCTTAGGCTCTACCGCAACTATCTTGACCGAAGGATAACGCTGCTTTAATACTTCAGAAACTCCTGTTATTGTCCCGCCCGTGCCGACGGTAGCAACAAAAGCATGAATTTCGGAATTAATTACATCCAATATTTCTATTGCCGTTGTCTTTTTGTGGACTTCAGGGTTTGCCTTGCTCTTGAACTGCTGGGGCATAAAGCTGTGCGGAATTTTTTTTGATAGTTGTTCCGCTTTTTTTATAGATCCCTTCATGCCTTCGATCCCCGGCGTCAACACAACTTCGGCGCCGTATGATTTCAGGATATAGATGCGCTCTAAGCTCATAGTTTCGGGCATTGTTAAAATGCATTTATATCCTTTAACCGCGCAAACCATCGCGAGGCCTATTCCAGTGTTTCCGGACGTCGGCTCAATAACAGTATATCCCGGTTTTAAAAGCCCGGCTTTTTCCGCTTCCTCAAGCATTGAAAGGCATATCCTGTCTTTTAGGCTGCCACCAGGATTAAAGCTTTCGAGCTTGGCAAAAATTTGTGCAGACCCCGGCTCTGCGACCTTATTTATCCGAACGATCGGGGTCTGGCCTATGAGCTCTGTCACATCATTTGCGATCTTGTCCGAGAACGGGCACCCGCCACCCATGTAATAGACAAATTCGAGCTTATCATTTGCCTTGAGCTTTGTTTCTTTATACTTTGCCCTATCGATTATCTCTTCATTGAGTTCAACCGTTACAACTTCCGGCCTGATCTTTTTTGCTTCCAATAACTTGGATAACATCATCCCGTCTTCTATCGTTTCTTTTTTCCCGTTAATTACTATTTCCATCTCAACCCCCTTTTTTTTCCTCATCCGTGGTGGGTGAGGTATTTCCCGACTTCTTTTCCAAAATACGTTATTATCAGGTCCGCGCCGGCTCTTTTTATAGAAGTCAGCACTTCCATAACAAGTGAAAGATCTTCTCCTCCGCCATTCTTTAACATACTGTATTCGCCGCTAACATTGTATGCCGCAAGCGGAATTCTTACCTCTTTTTTTGCCTGAAAAATAATATCAAGATATGATAACGCAGGCTTGATCATAACGATCGCCGCACCTTCTTTGATCTCTTTGCGGATCGACTGCATGGCACCTTTTGTATCGGCTGTATTTAACTGATACCCCGTCCTGTCACCATATGCAGGGGCGCTGTTGGCTGCTTCCCTGAATGGACCGTAGAAATTAGACGCAAATTTTGCCGAATATGCCATTATTTCGACTTTTTTATATCCATTTTTATCAAGTGCTTGTCTTATGGCTTTTACTTGTCCCTTCATCATAGCCGAAGGCGAAACGACATCTGCCCCGGCGACTGCGTGCGACACCGCGATCTTAGCCAGCGCCTCTAGCGTTGCTTTATTATCAATCTTTCTTTTGGATTCCATTATCCTGCAATGACCATGAGTTGTATAAGCGCACAAACAAACATCGGTTATGACCGTTATGCTTTTAAATTCTTTTTTTATGGCTCGAATGGCGTTTTGGACAATTCCATTCTTATTGTAAGCATCACAGGCGTCTTCTGACTTACTTTTTGGAACACCAAATAACAGGACTTTGGTTACGCCATATTTTTTTATTTCCGCGATCTCTTTTAATAAATTTTCAACAGAATAACGGTTGATGCCGGGCATCGATTTGATCGCTTGCTTCTCGTTTTTACCTAGAACCACAAAATATGGCATAATAAGATCTTTGGATTTAACTTCAACTTTACTCAATTTCTATTTTCTCCTCGGTTATCTTTTCATCAACAATTCTAAAAGCCCGGACATTCGGCTTATTGGTCAAAGATACAATAATATAGTAAGAATCGGGATAATAAGCCAGAGCCACGTCCTTTGCCGATGGATACGCCTCGGAATGCGTATGCGAATGATATATTGCTACCATTTGCATCTGGATCTCGCGCATCTTTTTCATCACAGTCAATTGTTCTTTTGGATCCATAAAATAACAAAGGTCCGGAGTATCGGAGGTATTCGTCATTTTATAGATCTTATCAACGCGAGAATCTCTCCCGCCCAATAATCCGCAAACTTCAGCTAAAGGGTTTTTCTTCGCATGCCCTAATATTTCATCATAAACATTCTTTTTTATGGTTAACATTTACATCATACCTTAAAAACACTCAACAACAAAAATGAAATTATCCCTGAAACTATAGGGGCCACAAGCCAAACAATAAGAGTTTTGGGCCCGGATTTTCCGCCTGATGACATAACATGTTCATGCTTAATTGTCCCGATAGCAAAAATCGCCAATGTATTCAACTGTACAAGCGATTGGGGAAAGCCCATGAACGACGCGACTAAAAGCAAAGTTGCCGTCACAAAAGAAACGATCGTCGATGTTACAAGCCCTAACGGGACAATTTCTTTACCTAATGTATGCATCGTCTTGTCGCCGATCAGAAGTCCGCCTACCCCGAAAAGCGGGGCAACAAGGATCAGCCCCCAAAATGTCTGGATCAAATTGGCGCCAACCAAGGGGCCTACTGCATTAGCTACATTATTTGCACCGATTGCGAAAGCGACATAACAACTCGAGACCAAGGCCAGAATATGTATTCTTTTTTTCCATATGTGCGTCTTTTCGTAGAACCAAAAATTAGATGGCCGCGGCGGATATATTCTCCCGAAAAAATAATACGTAAGAAAAAACGCCGTTATCGGAAGCACAAGCCACATGCCGACCATATGGAAGGCTGTGACGAAATTTAGGTCTTTAAAATAGATGGCCGCGCCGAATAGTGGAAATACGGTAACCCAGCTTGTTGATTGCGGAACTTTAAGCATATTAGCTATAAACAAGCTTATTGCCGCGGAACCAAGGACTATAAGCGCCACTTCAAAAGTAAAAAGCTTATGGTCGATAAGCCCCGAACTCAAGGTTTTGCTCACTCGTCCGCCCAAAGCCAATGCTCCAAGGATCACAAAACCAGAAAACAATAAAACCGAATTCAGGTACGAAATAAGTTTCGCGCCATGGACTGCCGCAAATGAGGGGGCGATTCCCGACCCCCCCATATTTACGGCAAAAAAAATAACAATTAATACCAATAAGACAACAAGCACTATATACCGGCTCCTCCGATAAGCGGACGGGTGTGTATCCCGCATTCGCCTCCACATTTGCTGGTCCCGATCCATCTGCCTGCGCGTTCGTTCTCGTCGTTTGAAATGTGAGAGCAAGGCGCGCATCCAAGAGACCTATATCCCAATTTGTATAATGGGTTTACAGGAACTTCGTACAACGCAAGGTACTGCCAGATCTCGCGCTCTTTCCAAATGAGTATTGGATTAAGTTTGATAAGTCCCTTATCTCTTTCTTCAACTTCTTTAAAATCTGTCCTTGTTCTTCCTTCTGTGCATCTAAGACCTGTTACCCAGCAAGAAATTTTCATTTCTTTGACTGCTTGGCGAGTTGGTTCAACCTTTAGGATATCACAGCACTGGTCGGGTTTTGTTTTATAAAGTTCATGCTCGATCTTAACTTTATTGTCAAACACTCTCAATTCAGGATATCTTTTAACGGTTTCCCTCATGAATTTTTTTGTTTCTTTCGGTTTATATCTTGTTGTTACGATAAAACCTTTTATCTTTTTGTTGACCTTCTTAGCAAGATCCCAAACAGCAACAGAATCCTTGCCCAAACTATTAGCTACAACAAGACCGGAACTGTATTTTTTATATGCCTCTTCTATTAACGCAAGAGACCTGTCAACTTTTTCCTTGAAATTCAAGTTATCGACTAAATGCTTCAAATCATCTTTATTTTCTAGTAATCCCATTTTTATATTTCCTCCTATTAGATATGATACATGACCGACTTACGCAATTTATGGCTCTTATCGACCAAATCTTGTAGACTTACAGATTGAAGAACCTCAATCACATTTTCTTGGACTTTAGCCCAAACCTCCGACACCAAAACCGACTTAGAGCCCGCCTTATTTTGAGGCGCAACAGAAGTTGTGCCCTCGATAGCCTTAAAAATATCTTCAATGGATATCTTTCCTGGATCCTTCGCCAACATATATCCGCCATCTTTGCCCCTATTGCTCTTAACAAGGCCTGCATTTTTTAGGCTTAAGAGCAAATGCTCCAAAAACCTCTTGGGAATATCTTGTTCATCGGCTATCGCCTGTATGCTTACGGCTTCTTTTCCAAAATTCAAAGCTAATACAAAACCGGCTCTTACAGCATAATCACATTGGCTTGATATTCTCATGGATTTAAACTCCTTACTGCACAGAGCTCAAAAACCTGCGACTAAATCCCGATGTGGGAATCGGGACAAGCGTCGCGGTTTCCTCGCAATCCTCTTCATTTTTTAACCGCGAGCCGTGCCTGCCGGCAGGCAGGGTTAACTCGCTGGTTAAAAAATGGGAATTAGTTTCCTATATTTATATCGGCGGGTAATTTTGGAAATTTCACTCCGAACAAATATATTTTCATTGTCTATCGACTTAGTCGTTATTATAGCATATAATAAAAATACATGTCAAGGGAAAATCATTCGACTATTAAAAGGAGGTCAGGATCGCGCAGGTTTCGGCTTTTCTTGATCAACACCGATTTTCCAGACATTCTTTTCCAAAAAGGCCTCAATGGTTTGCCGAGTAGCTTTATTAATAAGATTGGAATGGGAGAGCTTATTGATTTTTGCATAGTCAGAGAGAGTTATAATTCTTTTGCTTTCCAAATAGGCCAGGCGTTTATGATAACTGTTAGCAAGCGCCCTCCCGACTATTTCCTCCATAACAACCGACTTTCCTTTCTCATCATGCTCCCTGAATGCCGCATAATATCTTTTTCGATCAATGAATTTAATATTTATGGGAACAAATCCTTCTCGTATTAACAAATAATTATTAATGACCCTGCCAATACGGCCATTGCCATCAACAAATGGGTGTATATATTCAAAGGAGAGGTGCAATCTGGCGATCCTTTTAATTATACCCTCATGGCTGGCGGCATTGTATTCAGCCATCATTTTTTCAAGACGCCCCACAACTTCTTTTGGATGCGGAGCAATATGATTCGCGACGCGCACAAACTCATTATTATTCCTAAATCTTCCGGCAACATCGTCACGGATATTGGAAATCAACATTTTGTGAAGTGATAAGATCACCTCTAAAGTAAGCTCTTGTTCCTTAGCTCTTTTGTCTATGTAAGACACCACTCGAGCCAGATTCTTTGCTTCAAATATTTCTCTTTCAGTGATAAACCTATCCAGGTCAATTTGCAGAAGTATTTTTTCGGTTTCTTCAAGAGTAAGCGTGCTGTTTTCGATGGCATTCGAATTATATACTTGCTCAGCCACCTCCGCTTCAGAGATAAGCCTGATAAGTGCATCCTTGCCGATAGCCGTTTTATAGTATCTCTCGCGGAGAGAATTCACCTTATTGAAAACATCGAGTGTTTTAGCCATATATTGTTACTAATTATACGCAATCTTCACGCTTTTGTCAACATAACAGTGAAAAATTGGCAGAATTACTGAATTTTCACGGTTTAGAATGTTACTACTTTATCGGCCCATTCGACCATTTTGACGCAATCGATCATTGTAGACATCGGACAAACTTCCGTCCCTTGCAAATTTCGGGATTTCAAGCAAGTTCCGCACGCAAGTATCGCTCCGCCCTCTTTCAAAAAGTTGTTCATCTGTTCATCCACGTTATACTTATCGTTCTTAAGCCCTTCGCACTCAACCGCCTCGCCCATAAGGAAAACTTTAACTTCATTCTTGTTCTTTTTTGCGGCCGTGGCAAAACGAAACGCGTTCCACGCTTTTTCAAATTCTTTAGTCTCCAAAATGATCCCGATCTTCATTTAAAAACACCTGCCTTTTTTTGAGCCAATTCATCATCGCATATATATAGAAGGGAGTCAAGATTGCGAATCAAGCCATGTAAAATCTAACCATAGAGGGTATCGATCCGTCATCTAAAAACCTAACCGAAAATGTGGAGGGGATAACAATGGCAAAGTTAGATTACAAGGCGGCAAGAATGAAATACGGGCAGTTAGAAGCGGCCTCCGAAATATCCTCTATCCATGTTCCGACAGGTTGAAGGCCATGCTCCCCATCTGGCTGCCTTATATGAAAAAGAATTTTTCGATCAATGATCAAATTGCGAAGCAGCTCCAACGCATTAGCCCTCGCCAGATGGAGCGACGGCTGCAAAAACTTAAAGTAAAAGTAAAAAGACGGATATATGGAGGAACAAAACCCGAAACTCTTCTTAAACATCAAATCCCGATCAAGACAGATCACTGGGATGTAAAAGAACCCGGATTCACAGAGATAGATACGGTCTCCCATTCCGGCAATTGCGCCAGCGGAGAATTCGCATATTCGGTCAACCAAACTGACATTCTAACCGGATGGGTTGAAACCCGCGCCGCCATCGTTGAAAAGGTGAAGCTTTTAGAAAAAATGAACCAACTCTTGGTAAAAAGCTCCCTCACTGAAGAAGACTCCAATAAATACGGCCGGATGATTAAAACCCGCCAATGGAAAAAGACTAAAACAATGCTTAAATAAATGGAATTAATTGTTGATGCTAACATTCTTGAGACTAGTTAGGAACCTGCGAGTGAACCCTGTCTGCCGGCAGGCACGGCTCGCGGTTCCTAAAATCTACGAGGAAACCGCGACGCTTGTCCCGATTCCCACATCGGGATTTAGTCGCTGGTTTCTGAGTTGCTAACCGGTCTCATACTGTTTACCCAAAGTTACGGTCGTGGAACTATTCAAATCCCAAGTTAAGCTGGCAATGTTTAGGATCCCTTGCCAGTTATTTGGCGCAAAATCGTGCTGAATGGTAAAGCGCAGGTTTGGCGCCAATTCTTCAGTCAGTTTCAATTTAGCGTTTTGCACATCCGACGTGCCGTTTGAAAGCGGCGTAGTTTCAGCGCACTGATAGCGCCCGATGACAAATCCGCCCAATTTAATAGCTTGCGCCTCAACGGTCAGTCCGAGGACGAAAATAACCGCGGCACAGAACATTAATACTCGGCTTATCGCCATGGTTCTAGAGAGAGAGAGAGAGAGAGAGAGAGAGAGAGAGAGAGAGAGAGAGAGAGAGAGCAGACAGAGAATCAGAAA